>NZ_JBEZZB010000111.1:0-35688 GCF_040638955.1 Actinoplanes sp. NPDC024001 | reverse complement strand
GAGCGATCCGGCTGCCAGCCAGTGCTGCTTTCGAGCCGCCGACACGACACCGGCCGCCAGTCGAGCGATCCGGCTGCCAGCCAGTGCTGCTTTCGCGCCGCCGACACGACACCGGCCGCCAGTCGAGCGATCCGGCTGCCAGCCAGTGCTGCTTTCGAGCCGCCGACACGACACCGGCCGCCAGTCGAGCGATCCGGCTGCCAGCCAGTGCTGCTTTCGAGCCGCCGACACGACACCGGCCGCCAGCCGGGCGGTTCGGCTGGCGGCCAGTGCTGCTTTTGGGCCGCTGGCGCGACACTGGCCGTCAGCTCGGTGATCGGGCTGACGGCCAGTGCGCGAAACGTTCAGATCTTGGTGCCGAGATCGACCTTCGGCTTGGGGACGCGCATCCGGCGGAAGGTCAGCCCGCGCATGATCCCGTAGAGGTAGAGCGACCCCATCCGCTGCCCCGTCTCCGGGAAGCGCGCCTTCACCAGCTTCTTGATCTTGCGAGCGATCAGAACGCTGTCGACCAGCACCGCCAGCGCCAGGAACGCCCAGATCAGCGTGCTGATGTATCGAATCGTGGGGTCGGGCACCGACGACCCGATCAGCACGATCACCGCGCCACCGATGAACCACGAGCCGACGGTCCGCCGGGAGTCGACGATGTCGCGCACCAGCGACCGCTCCGGCCCCCGGTCACGGGCCAGCAGGTAGCGCTCGTCGCCGTTGCGCATGCCCTCGGCGGCCTCGGCACGCTCGGCGCGCTGCCGCTCCCGCATCTGCTTGTAAGCCTCTTTGCGGTTGGCCGGCGCCGGATCCTGCACCCGGCGACCGGTGCTGACCCGTTTCGGCGTGACCACACCCAGCTCTTTCTTGCTGGGCGTGTAGCCCTTGGGGCGGGGCGCCTCGGGAGTCACCTCCTGGCTGACCGAGGAGGTGGCGTCTTCGACGAGGTCGGCTGGCTTGCGACGAAACAGCGGGGACACGCAACGAGCGTAGCCAAACGGCGCGGTGTGCTACACACCGCGCCGTTGATCGTGACGAAAGTGCAGCTCAGGGGCGCTCGACGTGAGCACCCAGAGCGGCCAGCTTGGCCTCGAAGTCCTCGTATCCGCGGTCGATCAGGCTGACCCCGTAGACCCGGGAGGTGCCCTCGGCGGCCAGCGCGGCGATCAGGTGCGCGAAGCCGGCCCGCAGGTCCGGGATCCGTACGTCGGTGGCGTGCAGCTTCGACGGGCCGGCGATCACCGCGGAGTGCATGAAGTTGCGGCGGCCGAACCGGCACGGCGTGCCACCGAGGCAGTCCCGGTACGTCTGGATGGTGGCGCCCATCTGGTTCAGCGCGTCGGTGTAGCCGAGCCGCTGCTCGTACACCGTCTCGTGCATGATCGACAGACCGCGCGCCTGGGTCAGGGCGACCACCAGCGGCTGCTGCCAGTCGGTCATGAAGCCGGGGTGCACGTCGGTCTCCAGCGCCACGGCGTTGAGCTCGCCGCCCGGGTGCCAGAACTTGATGCCGCCCTCGGCGCCGGTGACGCCGGCGCGGGCCACCCGGTCGTCGGTGATCTTCAGCTCGCCGCCGATCGACCGGAAGACGTTCAGGAACGTCATCATGTCGGCCTGCCGGGCGCCGACCACCTCGATCTCGCCGCGGGTGGCGAGGGCGGCCGCGGCCCAGCTCGCCGCCTCGATCCGGTCCGGGATCGGCTTGTGCTCGTAGCCGTAGAGCCGGGGCACGCCCTGGATCTCGATGACCCGGTCGGTGTGCACCGTGATGATCGCGCCCATCTTCTGCAGCACGCAGATCAGGTCGATGATCTCCGGCTCGATGGCCGCGTTGCGCAGCTCGGTGACGCCCTCCGCGCGGACCGCGGTGAGCAGCACCTGCTCGGTGGCGCCGACGCTCGGGTACGGCAGCTCCAGCTTCGCGCCGTGCAGCCCGTTCGGGGCGCTCAGGTGCATGCCCTCGGGGGTCTTGTCGACCACCGCGCCGAACTCGCGCAGCGCCTTGATGTGGAAGTCGATCGGGCGCGGCCCGATGTGGCAGCCGCCCAGGTCCGGGATGAACGCGTGACCGAGCCGGTGCAGCAGCGGGCCGCACAGCAGGATCGGGATCCGGCTGGACCCGGCGTGCACGTTGATCTCGTCGGTGCTGGCGCTCTCCACGTTCGTGGGGTCCATCACCAGCTCGCCGTCCTCGACGCCGTCGCTGACCTTCACGCCGTGCAGCTCGAGCAGGCCACGGACGACCTCGACGTCGCGAATGCGCGGCACGTCGAAGAGCCGGCTCGGTGACTCGCCCAGCAGGGCGGCGACCATCGCCTTGGATACCAGGTTCTTGGCGCCACGGACCCGGATCTGACCCTGCAACGGCGTACCGCCGTGCACGACCAGGACATCGTCGGTCAACGTAACCTCCAGCCGGTGGGCGCCAGGGGCGCCCGATGATCGAGGGGGCAGAGCGCGGGCGGGGGTACCCGATTCTGCAACCGGGGAAGCATAGCGCTGAGTGACAACCACGGCAGCCGTGGCGGCGTGCGAAACGCCGTTGAATGAGGCTCGTTCACGACAATGGAGATCAACTGCACCGACCGTGTGCGCGGCACAACTCAAGGTAGATCGTGAATAAGACTCAGTGTCGGCGGCGTCGGCAGCCCGACTGAATCCACCGAGCGGGTGGATTCAGTCGGCTACACAGAGTCACGGAAGGGCGAGCATCTGGTCGAGTGCGATCCGCGCCTCATGGGCGGTCTTCTCGTCGACCGTGATGACGTTCGGCACCCGGCCGGCCACCAGCTCCTCCAGCGCCCACACCAGGTGGGGGAGGTCGATCCGGTTCATCGTCGAGCAGTAACAGACGGTTCGGTCGAGGAACATGATCTGCTTGTCCGGGTGGGCGAGCGCGAGCCGGCGTACCAGATTGAGCTCGGTGCCGACCGCCCACGCCGAGCCGGACGGCGCGGCGTCGAGGGCCTTGATGATGTATTCGGTCGAGCCGACGTAGTCGGCGGCCCGGACCACGTCGTGGCGGCACTCCGGGTGCACCAGCACGTTGACGCCCGGCACCCGCTCGCGCACCTCGCGGACGCTGTCGATGGTGAACCGGCCGTGCACCGAGCAGTGCCCCCGCCACAGGATCATCCGGGCGTTGCGCAGCTGCTCATCGGTGAGCCCGCCCTGCGGCTTGTGCGGGTCGTAGAGCACGCAGTCGTCCAGGTCGAAGCCCATCTCCAGCACCGCGGTGTTGCGGCCCAGGTGCTGGTCGGGCAGGAAGAACACCTTCGAACCCTGCTCGAACGACCAGGTCAGCGCTCGCTTGGCATTGGACGAGGTGCAGACCACGCCCTTGTTGCGGCCGACGAAGCCCTTGATGTCGGCGGACGAGTTCATGTAGGTGACCGGGACGATGTCGTTTGCGATCCCGAGGTCCTGGAAGTGCTCCCAGGCCGTCTCGACCTGCCCGAGCACCGCCATGTCGGCCATCGAGCAGCCGGCCGCCAGGTCGGGCAGGATCACCTTCTGCTCGGGCTTGGTCAGGATGTCCGCGCTCTCGGCCATGAAGTGCACGCCGCAGAAGACGATGAACTCCGCCTCCGGACGGGCCGCGGCCTGCTGGGCGAGCTTGAACGAGTCACCGGTGACGTCGGCGAACTGGATCACCTCGTCACGCTGGTAGTGGTGCCCCAGCACGAAGACCCGGGAGCCGAGCGCCGCTTTCGCCGCGGTGGCCCGGGCCACCAGGTCCGGGTCGCTGGGCGCGGGCAGGTCGCCGGGGCAGTCCACGCCCCGCTCGCTCGCCGGGTCGGTGCCGCGCCCCAGCAGGAGCAGGGAGAGCGGGGTGTTCGAGGGTTCGGTCCAGGTCGACGTCACGTCCGCCATCGTCGCACAAGGGCTGGGACGGTAGCTGCGCCCGGGAAAGTGGGCTGCCACACTCGCGGGGTGCGCGTACTGATCTGTCCGGACAAGTTCGCCGGCACCCTTTCCGCCCCCGCTGTCGCCCAGGCTGTCGCCGAGGGCTGGTCCGTCCCCGATGACGTCCTCGTGCAGCGCCCGCTCGCCGACGGCGGCCCCGGTTTCGTCGAGGTGCTCGCCACGGCGCTGGACGGCCGGCGGATCCCGGTCGCCACCGTCGATCCACTGGGCCGCCCGGCGCAGGGTGAGATCCTGCTCGCCGCCGGCACGGCTTATGTGGAGAGCGCGCAGGCCTGCGGCCTGCACCTGCTGACGCAGGACGAGCGAGACCCGGAGACCACCACGTCGTACGGCCTGGGCCTGCTGATCGCCGCAGCGGTGGAGAGCGGGGCGACCGAGGTGGTCGTCGGTCTCGGTGGTTCCGCGGTGAACGACGCGGGCGCCGGCATGCTGGCAGCGCTCGGCGCCGGTCCGGTCGACACGGCGGGGTACGCGCTGCCGTACGGCGGAGCCGCCCTGATCACCGCGACCGCCCTGGCCGGCGTGCCGCAGCTGCGCCAGGTCCGGCTGGTCGCCGCCACCGACGTGGACAACCCGCTGACCGGCCTGCACGGCGCGAGCAGCGTCTTCGGCCCGCAGAAGGGCGCCTCGCGGGAGCAGGTGCTGCGCCTGGACGCCGCGCTGGAGCACTTCGCCGGCGTCCTGGAGAAGGCGTTCGGGATCAGCGACCTGACCGTGGCCCCCGGCGGCGGCGCGGCCGGCGGGATCGGCGCCGCGCTGATCGCCCTCGGCGGCCGGGTGACCTCCGGTATCAACCTGGTCACGAATCTGATCGGCCTGGACGCCGAGCTCGACGCGGCCGACCTGGTGATCACCGGGGAGGGCTCCTTCGACCACCAGTCGCTGCGCGGCAAGGTGGTCGCCGGGATCGCGGCCGGCGCCCGGGACCGGGGCCTGCCCTGCGTGGTGCTGGCCGGCCGGAACGAAACCGGCTACCGGGAGGCCGCTGCCGCAGGGGTGACCGAGACGCACACCCTCGTGGAACATTTCGGTTCGGTCGAGCAGGCGCTCGCCGAACCCGCACGCGGCCTGCGCGAACTCGCCGCACGCCTGGCTGAGCAATGGAGCAGGTGATCTGCGACCCGCCCGGATTGGGAATCCCGGGGATTGGGGTTAGCGTTGGCCTGTACGGCACCTGCCTGGGCTAGTCCCGCGGCGGAAAACCTAGGCAAAACCGCATGAGACCCTGCAGGGAGATACCTAGTGACCACTGAAGCGCACACCGAGTCGACCGAGGCGACCGCCCCGACCGGCGTCATCTTGACCGACGTCGCCGCGGTGAAGGTCAAGGCCCTGATCGAGCAGGAAGGGCGCGACGACCTGCGCCTGCGCATCGCCGTACAGCCCGGTGGCTGCTCCGGCCTGCGCTACCAGCTCTTCTTCGACGAGCGCTCGCTCGACGGCGACGTCGTCAACGACTTCGGCGGCGTCGAGGTCGTGGTCGACCGGATGTCCGCGCCGTACCTGGCGGGCGCCACCATCGACTTCGCCGACCGGATCGACGCTCAGGGCTTCACCATCGACAACCCGAACGCGCAGAACTCCTGCGCGTGTGGCGACTCGTTCCACTGATCACCGCAGCAACCTGACAGGCCGTCCCGTTCACGGGGCGGCCTGCTCGCTGTAACCGACCGGTAGTCTCAAGCCGTATCGCCCCCTGTCCCCGAACCCTGAGGGCCGAAATGAAGATCGCCGTCACCGGCTCGATCGCCACCGACCACCTGATGCACTTCCCCGGCAAGTTCGCCGAGCAGCTCATCGCCGATCAGCTCCACAAGGTCTCCCTGTCCTTCCTCGTCGACGACCTGGTGGTGCGCCGTGGTGGCGTGGCGCCGAACATCGCGTTCGGGATGGCCAAGCTGGGCCTGCGGCCGATCCTGGTGGGCGCGGTCGGCGCCGACTTCGCCGACTACCGGTCGTGGCTCGAGCGGCACGGCGTGGACTGCGACTCGGTGCACATCAGCGACGTGGCGCACACTGCCCGGTTCGTCTGCACCACCGACGACGATCTGAACCAGATCGCCTCGTTCTACGCCGGGGCGATGGCCGAGGCCCGCAACATCGAGCTCGCCCCGGTCCACCAGCGTTCCGGCGGCCTCGACCTGGTGCTGGTCGGCGCGAACGACCCGGCCGCGATGATCCGCCACTCCGAGGAGTGCCGCGCCCGCGGTTACGCGTTCGCCGCCGACCCGTCGCAGCAGCTCGCCCGGATGGACGGCTCGGACGTGCTGAGCCTGATCAGCGGCGCGGAGTACCTGCTGACCAACGAGTACGAGCGCTCCCTGCTGGAGACCAAGGCCGGCCTCACCTCCGAGCAGGTGCTGGAGCAGGTGAAGGTGCGGGTCACCACGCTCGGCAAGGACGGCGTGGAGATCACCGGACGGGACATGGAGCGCATCCACGTGCCGGTCATCCCGGGCGTGATCGGGGAGGACCCGACCGGTGTCGGCGACGGCTTCCGGGCCGGCTTCTTCGCCGGTGTCTCCTGGGGCCTGAGCCTGGAGCGGTCGGCGCAGGTCGGCTCGCTGGTGGCGGCCCTGGTCCTGGAGACCGTCGGCACCCAGGAGTACGACATCCGGCCCGCCGACTTCACCAAGCGCCTGGCCGCGGCGTACGGGGACGCCGCCGCCGCCGAGATCGCGCCGTTCCTGCCCGCCTGACATGGTTCTCGCGGTTTTCGCCGGGCTTCCCGGCGTCGGTAAGAGCACGCTCGCGGCGCAGGTCGCCACCGAGCTGCCCGCGGCGGTGCTCGCCGTCGACACGGTCGACTTCACGCTGCAGCGCTACGGGGTGCACGAGACGCGCCCCGGCTACGCCGCCTACGGGGTGGTGGCCGCGCTCGCCGAGGAACAGCTCAAGATCGGCCACCACGTGATCATCGACGCGGTGAACCCGGTCAAGGCGGCCCGTGAGCTCTGGGTCGACCTGGCCGACCGGATGGCGGTGCCGCTGCGCGTCGTCGAGGTGATCTGCGGCGACGACGCGGAGCACCGCCGCCGCGTCGAGGCCCGTTACGCGTCGCGCGACCACGAGGGCATCCCGGACTGGGTGCGCGTCCTGGAACGCCAGGCGGAGTACGAGCCCTATCTGGGCCCCCGCCTGGTCGTCGACACCTACCTGGCGAAGGAGCCGGTCCCGCAGGTGGTCAGCTACCTCAGCTGACCGGCGATCGCCCACGGAGCGAAGCGGAGTCAGCAAGCTCTGCGGACGTCGAACTGATGGCCGTGGCCGGCGACGAACTCCTGCCCCTTCATGCGGCACCAGGCGGGAATGTCGTTGGCCGCGGCCGGGTCGTCCGCCAGCACCCGGACGATCTCGCCGACCGGCACGCCGGGAATGGCCTTGGCCAGCTTGATCACCGGAAGCGGGCAGCGCTGGCCCCGGCAGTCCAGGGTGATCACATCCCGGCCTCCTTCCGGATCCGCTCCACCACTTCGGGCAGGACCGCCAGGAACCGGTCCACCTGCGCCTCGGTGGTGCCCCGGTGCAGCGACACCCGCACGTTGCCGTGGCTGAGCACCCCCATCGCCTCCAGCACGTGACTGGGCCGCAGCGTGGACGAGGTGCACGAGGAACCGGACGAGACCGCGAAACCGTGCCGGTCGAGGGCGTGCAGCAGGGCCTCGCCGTCCACGTAGAGGCAGCTGAACGTGACCAGGTGCGGCAGCCGTTCGACCGGATCGCCGACGATCTCGACGTCCGGCACGGTCGCGGCCACCCGCTCCCGGATCCGGTCGACCAGGGCGCTCAGCCGTACCCTCTCGGTCTCCGCCTCGCCCACGACGGCGCGCAGGCTGGCTGCGGCCGCGACCACCGCGGGCAGGTCGATCGCGCCCTGCGGGCGCGGGCGATAAAGATCATCCTGTGGGTGCGGTGAGATCCACCGCACACCCTTGCGGACGGCGAGAACCCCCACGCCCGCAGGCCCGCCCCACTTGTGCGCGCTGGCAGTCAGCAGGGACCACCCCGAGGGTACGGGCAGCCGCCCCACCGACTGGGCGGCATCGACGAAGAGTGGCACTCCCGCCTCCGCGCACAGTTCCGCCGCCTCGGCCACCGGCTGCACCGTCCCGGCCTCGTGGCTGGCGCTGATCAGGCTGGCCAGCGCCACCCCGGGCGCCGCCACGGCCGCCGACCAGGCGTCCAGGTCGAGCCGGCCGAGCCGGTCCACGCCGACCTCGACGGCCTCGGCGGTGCGGGCCGCGTGCAGCACGGCCGAGTGCTCGATCGCCGAGTGCACCAGGGTCTGCCCGGCCCGGCGGCGCCCGGCCAGGCCACCGAGCACGGCCGCCTGGGCCGCGGCGGTGCCGGAGGGCCAGAAGCTGAGCTCGTCCGCCCGTACGCCGAGAATCTCCGCGACCACCGCGGTGGCCGCCTCGTGCAACTGCTGGGCCCGCCGCCCGGCCGCGTAGAGCCGCGCCGGGTCGGCCCAGCCGTCGGCGAGCGACGCGAGCAGGGCTTCGCGGGCTACTGGATGGAGCGGGACAGCGCTGGCGGCGTCCAGGTATACCGCCGCCCCGGCCGGATCGCCTGTGTAATCCACACAGGGAACGGTATCGTCCGGTTGACCGGTAGTTTCCCGGGCGGCCGGGCGACGGCCCCCCGGTGGCGGGCGGCACGGGCCTGGTCGAGTAGTGTGCGACCGTCGGTGAGCCTTGCCGCCAGGTGTCCGGTTTCGGCACGGGCGGCGCTGCTAAGGAGGCAGAAGCAGGTGGGCGCAAGGAGTTCGGCCACACGGCCGCGGGCAGTTGGCCGGGCGGCCGGGCTGGGTCTCGGCGGTGCGACGCTGCTGACGCTGCTTACGGGATGCTCGGTTGAGGACTGGGGAAGCGCCTTCGGGCACTTCGGATGGCCCGGCCGGGGCATCAGTCTGCAGGCCCACGAGATGTACGACCTGTGGATCGCGTCGACGATCGCCGCTCTGGTGGTCGGCTTCGGCGTGTGGGGCCTGATCTTCTGGTGCATCATCCGGTACCGCAAGCGTGGCGAAGAGCTGCCCGTGCAGACCCGGTTCAACATGCCGATGGAGATCCTCTACACGGTCACGCCGGTCCTGATCGTCGCGGTGCTCTTCTACTACACCGCGATCGTGCAGACCAGCATCGACAAGCTGTCGAAGAACCCGGACCAGGTCGTCGAGGTCGTGGCGTTCAAGTGGAACTGGCAGTTCAACTACCAGGACGGCATGGGTGAGGACGCCGGCACGGTCGCCTCGACCGTCGGCTCGTCGGACGTCATCCCGCTGCTGGTCCTGCCGGTCGGCGAGAAGATCCGCTTCGAGGAGACCAGCACGGACGTCATCCACTCGTTCTGGGTGCCGGAGATGCTGTTCAAGCGGGACGTCATGCCGGGCAACGTGCGCAACGTCTTCGAGGTCACTCTCGACCGCGAGGGCCGTTACGTCGGCCGGTGCGCCGAGCTGTGCGGGACGTACCACGCCTTCATGAACTTCGAGCTGGTCGTGGTCTCGCCGGACAAGTTCGACACGTTCCTCAAGGCCAAGGTGGACGGCGCGTCGACGCAGGAGGCGATGGAGGCCATCGGCTTCACCGGCCAGGAGGCGTACGCGACCACGACCCAGCCGTTCAACACTCGGCGCCAGCAGAACAGCTGGAACCAGCCCGAGACCGTAGCCGCAGGGAAGTAGGAGTCTCGACGTGCGGACCGAATACAAGATCTTTGCCGGCGTCGCCGCGTTCCTCTTCGTGGCCGCGACCGTCTACGGCTTCTACACGGCGGGCACCGCCAACATCTCGGGCAGCCAGGGTGACGGCTTCCAGGGCGGCGTCGAGTGGGTCGGCACCGTGGCCCTGATCCTCTCCGGCCTGCTCTGCGCGATGTGCGCCGGCTTCTTCTGGTTCGTCGCCCGCCGCATCGACCTGCGGCCGGAGGACCGGGAGGACGGCGAGATCGCCGAGGGCGCCGGCGAGGTCGGCTTCTTCAGCCCGGGCAGCTACTGGCCGTTCGGCATCGCGCTCGCCGCGTCGATCGCCGGCATCGGTCTGGTGTTCTGGATGTGGTGGCTGCTCGCGTTCGGCCTGATCTGCGTGATCGTCACGTCCTGCGGCCTGCTCTTCGAGTACTACAGCGGAACCCGGCACACCGCCGAGCACTGATTTGATCGAAAGAAGCCCGCATCTCCTGGCCGGAGATGCGGGCTTCTTGCTTCCCGCTCGCGGATCAGGCGGCGCGGCGCTGGTGCGGCGCCACGCGCCGCTTGCCGTCCGGTTTCAGCCACAGATGTACGACGATCGGCGCCACCACCTCGGCCGCCCCGCAGCGGGTGCAGACGAGTTCCGGGCACTCGTCGTGGCCGTCCTCGCAGGGCGGCACCTCGAAGAGCATGTCGCCGTCGCAGATGACACAGCGCAGTTCGCGTTCTTGCACGGGTGTCTCCTTCGCCGGAAGGTGGATTTACCCGGATGTCACGGTGAGAATTGTTCATTCCGACGCTGCCACGTAAATCGGGCATTGTCGGGCATTGCCCTCGGCGTGTTGCGAGAGTTTTACTCCGCGGCCTTGGCCGCCTGCGCCGCGGCCACCCAGCGGTCCAGCTGAGCGGTCACCGCGCCGGAGTCGATCGTCTCCTGGGCCCGGGCGATTCCGGCCCGCAGCGTCTCCCTCAGGTCGCCGGGGAGGCCACTCTGTGCGGCGAACGCGGCCGCCGCGTTGAGCAGCACCGCGTCCCGGACCGGGCCGTGCTCGCCGGCGAAGGTGCGGCGGGCCACGTCGGCGTTGAACACCGCGTCGCCACCGCGCAGGGCGTCCGGCGCGCTGCGCGGGATGCCCAGCTCGGTCGCGTCGATCAGCACTTCCTCGACCTTGCCGTCGCGGGCCATCCAGATCCGGGTGGGCGCCGCGGTGGTGAACTCGTCCAGGCCGTCCTCGCCGCGCATCACCAGCGCCGAGTCGCCGCGCTGGGCGAGCACCTCGGCCATCACCGGCGCCATCCGGGGCTCGAAGCAGCCGACCGCCGCCGACGTCGGCCGGGCCGGGTTGGTGAGCGGGCCGAGCATGTTGAAGAACGTCGGCACGCCCAGCTCACGCCGGGTCACCGCGGCGTGCCGCATGCCCGGGTGGTAGCGGGCCGCGAAGCAGAAGCCGATCCCGGCCTCCTCGACCGTCCGGGCCACCCCGGCCGGGCCCAGGTCCAGCGGGATGCCGAAGTGCTCCAGCAGGTCGGCGGTGCCGGTGGTGGAGGACGCCGACCGGTTGCCGTGCTTGACCACGGTCACCCCGGCGGCGGCCGTCACGACCGCCGCCATCGTCGAGATGTTCACCGTGTTGGCCCGGTCGCCGCCGGTGCCGACCACGTCGACCGCGCGGCGGCGCACCTCCTCGGGCAGCGTCACCAGCGTGGCGTTGGCGAGCATCGCCTCCACCAGGCCGGCCAGCTCGGCCGGCGACTCACCCTTGGCGCGCAGCGCGACCGCGAACCCGGCGATCTGCGCCGGTGTCGCGTTGCCGGCCATGATCTCGCCCATGGCCCAGGCGGTGTCCGTGGTGGCGAGTTCCTCGCCGCGCAGCAGAGCACTCGTCAGGTTCGGCCAGGTACGCGCGCCCATGATGGGAACCTCTCGTCGGAAGGGTCAGCGGGCGGGGGTGCCCTGAGTGCCCAGCGGGATGGCGCCGGCGCGGCGTGCCCGCAGCAGGCCGGCCACGGTCTGCCCGGTGGTGACCGGGTCCAGCGGGGCGAGCAGCGTCGCGTCGACCTGTGCGTACGCCGCCAGCCAGCGGTCCGCGGCGCGGGCGATGACCACGCAGGTGGGCGGGGGGTTCAGGTACTCGTCCTTGGCCTGCCGGGCCAGGCCGAGACCGCCGGCCGGGGTCGCCTCGCCGTCCAGGACCATCAGGTCGATCTCGAACTCGTCGAGCAGGCGACGGCAGTCCTCCCAGGAGGCGGCGTCGGCGAACTCGACCTTCAGATCAGCGGCCGGCCGCGGCCCGATGGCGAGCCGGATCCGGTCCCGCACGGCGGCGTCGTCGCTGTAGAGAAGAACGGTGTACTGGGTCGGCGTCGCCGTGTCGCTCATCTGTGCCCTACCTCACGTCGCAGGTGCCGCCGATCGTACCGAATCCGTTATCCGGCGTCGGGTCCCGGTCGTGCCGGTGTCCCAGCATTTGTGATCTTGGCCGCCTCGGCCTCCTGCCGGTCGAGGGCGCGGTCGATCCGCCGGGCCTCCCGTTCCGACTGGCGCACCCACTGCATCACCAGGATTCCCAGCATGGTGACGCTGACGATCTCGCCGCCGGCCCACAGGATCCCGCCCGCGGTGACCTGGTCGGCCTGCGGATCCAGCCAGCTCAGGCCCAGGCTCGGGTACCAGTCGCCGCCGAGCAGCTCCTCGCTCTGCATGATCGTCAGGCCGAGGACGGTGTGGAACGGCACGGAGAGCACCATCAGCAGCGCCCGGCCCGGATAGGGCCAGCGGTTCGGCAGCGGGTCCAGGCTCAGCAGCGGCCAGAAGAAGAGGCATCCCGTCACGATGAAGTGGAAGTGGATGAACTCGTGCAGCCAGACGTGCTCCAGCGTCTGCCGGTACAGGTCGGTGAAGTAGAGGACGAACGGGTTCGCCACGAAGATTCCGAAGGCGACCAGCGGGAACGTCAGCACCCGGACGTACCGGCTGTGCAGGACCGCGAGCAGCACCTTGCGCGGGGCCGGCTGCAGGGTGCGCAGGGCGAGAGTGGTCGGTGCGCCGAGGGCCAGGAAGATCGGGCCGATCATCGAGAGCACCATGTGCTGCACCATGTGCACCGAGATCAAGGTCGTGTCGTACGCCTCGACGCCGGTGACCGTCACCGCCGCGATCGAGCCGAGTCCACCCGCGACGAAGGCCACGGTCCGTCCGGCCGGCCAGTGGTCGCCGCGCTGTCGCAGACGCCAGACGCCGTACAGATAAACCGCCGCCGACACCAGCAGGCCCAGCGCGATGAGGCTGGTCAGGTGGAATTCGGTGAAGATCGCCGCCGGGGTGAACGGCGGAAGTCCAGTATCCCCGCCGGCGGCCGCGAGTGGGGGCATTTCGTCATGCTGCACCCCTCGAGGCTAGGCCTACCGGCTGGTCACCGAATATTCCGGGGCGCCCACAGTGCCGGATTGGGGACCCCGGGGGACCTTGGGCCTGGTTCGGATGAATAATGAGGCCGTGACAGCGGCAGCCATCGACAAGAGCCGGATCCACTCGCTGACCCGACCGAACATGGTCAGCGTCGGGACCATCGTGTGGCTCTCCAGCGAGCTCATGTTCTTCGCGGCTTTGTTCGCCATGTACTTCTCCATCAGGGCGGCAGCGCCCGAGCAGTGGGAGAAGCACACCGAGGTGCTGAACATTCCGTACGCGACCACCTTCACGGTCATCCTGGTTCTTTCGTCGGTGACCTGCCAGCTGGGCGTCTTCGCGGCGGAGAAGGGGGACGTGTTCGCGCTGCGGCGCTGGTTCGCGATCACCTTCGTGATGGGCCTGATCTTCGTGCTGGGTCAGGTGAACGAGTACCGCGAGCTGGTCCACCACGGCGTCAAGATCAACGGTGACGGTTACGGCTCGATGTTCTACCTGACGACCGGCTTCCACGGTCTGCACGTGACCGGCGGCCTGATCGCCTTCATCGTCTACATGATCCGGACGACCATGGGCCGGTTCACCCCGGCGCAGGCGACGTCAGCGATCGTCGTGTCGTACTACTGGCACTTCGTGGACGTGGTCTGGATCGCCCTGTTCGCCATGATCTATTGGCTTCAGTAAGCAGCGCCAACGGCGAGGATCGCAACAACAAACCAGAGGGACATAACCCATGACTTCTGACACCCCCGCCCGCAGGCGTGCCCGGGTGTTCTCCCGGCGGCGTTCCGCGCCGAGCCGGGCGCGCCGTCGGATGGGCGCAGCGGTACGCATGCTCGCCGCGCTGGTCCTGGCCGGAGGCGTCTACACCGCCTTCACGCCGGGCGCCTTCGCCGACGACGACGTCCAGCTCTCCGCGGCCGCTCAGGAGGGCAAGGCGCTCTTCGACAACAGCTGCATCTCCTGCCACGGGCGGGACGGGCAGGGCGTCGACGACCGCGGCCCGAGCCTGATCGGTGTCGGCGCGGCCTCCGTCGAGTTCCAGGTGAGCACCGGCCGTATGCCGATGACCCGCCAGGAGGCTCAGGCGGAGGAGAAGGCGCCGCAGTTCAACGACGACCAGACCCGTCAGCTCGCGCAGTACGTTCAGGAGATCGGCGGCGGCCCGGAGATCCCTGAGGGCCGGCTGGACGTGGACCTCAAGCAGGACCCCGACGCGCTCGCCCGTGGTGGCGAGCTGTTCCGGGTGAACTGCACCTCCTGCCACGGCTTCGGTGGTGGTGGCGGCGCGCTCTCCTCGGGCAAGTTCGCCCCGGCGCTGCACGACCCGACGGCCCGCGAGATCTACGCGGCGATGCTGAGCGGCCCGCAGAACATGCCGGTCTTCGGCGACAACCAGCTGACGCCGGAGCAGAAGAAGCAGATCATCACCTACATCCAGGTCCAGCTCCAGGACGACAAGGACCCGGGCGGTCTGTTCAACCTGGGCCGGTACGGTCCGTCGACCGAGGGCATGGCCATCTTCCTGGTGGGCATCACCCTCCTCGTCTTCACTTCGCTCTGGATTGCGGGGAAGTCATGACCGCTGTGCACCACGCGGGCCAGTCCGGCGCCGAGCCGGTCGACGTGAACGACCCGCACCTGACGCGTTTCGACATCGTCAAGGAAGGGCTCCGGCGCGACGACATCGAGATCGTCACGTACGAGTCGCAGTTCCACGGTCAGAACTCCAAGGCCGAGAAGCGGGTCGTCCGCAACATCTCCCTGCTGTTCCTGATCTCCGGCGCGGCCACCCTGGCGTTCCTCGGCTTCTACATCTGGTGGCCGTGGAAGTGGGAGCTCGGCCACACGCTGGGCGACTACTACACGCCGCTCCTCGGTGTGACGCTCGGCATCGGTCTGCTCGCGCTCGGCTTCGCCATCCTGGCCTGGGCCAAGAAGCTGCTGCCGCACGAGCTCTCGATCCAGCAGCGGCACGGTGACCCGTCCTCCGACGACGAGCGGCTGATCACCGGCCAGACGATGATCTACGTGGCCGACGAGCTCGGCGTGCAGCGCCGGCCGCTGCTCAAGGGCGCGATCGCGCTCGGCGCGGCGCCGCTCGGCCTCGCGGTGGCCGCGCCCCTGGTGGGTGGTCTGATCGAGAACCCGCACAAGGGCGATCACCCGATGATGTACACGACGGGCTTCCACCCGTCGCACAACGGTGGCAAGCCGGTGCGGCTGACCCGTGAGGACGGCAGCCCGATCCGGCCCGAGGACGTCAGCACCGGTGGCCAGATGACGGTGTTCCCGGGAATCCCGCACGGCGCCACCAACGAGCACGCCGACTCGCCGACGCTGCTGATCCACCTGCGATCCGACGACGCGGCGATCACCCGGGCGGCCGCTGACGCGGACCCGCGCAACAAGGGGTCGATGTGGGGCGACTACGTCGCCTACTCCAAGATCTGCACGCACGCCGGCTGCCCGGCCAGCCTCTACGAGCAGCAGACCAACCGCCTGCTCTGCCCGTGCCACCAGTCGCAGTTCCTCATCACCGACAACGCGCAGCCGGTCTTCGGGCCCGCGACTCGTCGTCTGCCGATGCTGCCGCTTACAGTGGATGAGGAAGGTTTCTTCGTGGCAGCGTCTGACTTCAAGGACACCGTCGGACCTGACTTCTGGGAGCGGCCGTGAAGCGCCGAAAGATGGACCTCGCTGAGGCCCCCAAGAATTTCGCCAAGGGGGTGGACGACCGGTTTCAGGCTGCGACCCCGCTTCGTGGCCTGCTGAACAAGGTCTTCCCCGACCACTGGTCGTTCCTGCTCGGCGAGATCGCCCTCTTCTCCTTTATCGTTCTGCTGCTCACCGGCGTGTTCCTGACGCTCTTCTTCGACCCGTCGATGAAGGAAGTCATCTACGACGGCGAGTACTCGGCACTGCGCGGCACCATGATGTCCGCAGCCTTCGAGTCCACCCTGAACCTGTCGTTCGAGGTCCGCGGTGGCCTGTTCATGCGGCAGATGCACCACTGGGCGGCGCTGCTCTTCATGGCGTCGATCATCGTGCACATGGCCCGCGTCTTCTTCACCGGCGCGTTCCGCAAGCCGCGTGAGATCAACTGGGTCATCGGCATCGTGCTGTTCCTGCTGGGGTTCTTCGCCGGCTTCACCGGCTACTCCCTGCCGGACGACGGCCTCTCCGGCACCGGTCTGCGCATCGCCTCGGCGATCATGCTGACCATCCCGGTCATCGGCACCTGGCTCTCCGCCTCGATCTTCGGCGGCGAGTTCCCCGGCACGCTGATCATCGGCCGTTTCTACATCGCCCACGTGCTGCTCATCCCGGGTCTCCTGCTCGCGCTGATCGCCGTGCACCTCGGCATCGTCTTCAAGCAGAAGCACACCCAGTGGCCCGGCCCGATGCGGACCAACGAGAACGTGGTCGGCGAGCGGATGTTCCCCCGTTACGCGATGAAGCAGGGCGGCTTCTTCATGGCCGTCTTCGGCGTGATCGCCCTGATGGCCGGTCTGTTCCAGATCAACCCGATCTGGCTCTTCGGCCCGTACCGGGCGGCCGAGGTCTCGTCGGCGAGCCAGCCGGACTTCTACGTCATGTTCATGGACGGCCTGGTCCGGCTCATGCCGAACTGGCAGATCTACATCTTCGACTACAGCATCCCGCCGATGTTCTGGCCCGCTGTCGTCGGCCTCGGTGCGCTCTTCACGCTGCCGATGGCCTACCCCTGGCTGGAAGCGCGCAAGCTCAAGGACAAGCGCATCCACCACCTGCTGGAGCGTCCCCGGGACAACCCGGAGCGCGTCGGCATCGGCATGATGGCGTTCACCTTCTGGTTCATCGCCACCATCTCCGGCGCCAACGACGTCGTCGCTGACAAGTTCCACATCAGCCTCAACGCGATGACCTGGGCCGGCCGCATCGGCCTGCTGGTCCTGCCGCCGCTCGCCTACTACATCTCGGTCCGGATCTGCCTGGGTCTCCAGCAGCACGACCGCGAGGTGCTGGCACACGGCGTCGAGACCGGCATCATCAAGCGCCTGCCGAACGGCCAGTTCGTCGAGGTCCACCAGCCTCTCGGCCCGGTCGACGACCACGGTCACCCGATCCCGCTGGAATACGCCGGCTGGGTCGTACCGAAGAAGATGAACCGCCTCGGCGCTCTCGCGCCGGCGGTGAAGGGCTTCTTCTTCCCGGTCGAGAAGCCCGCTGAGGCTCCGGTCTCGCCGGCCGTCGAGGCGGTCAAGCGAGAAGAAATCAAGTCCGGACGCTGAGCTCAAGCTCCACAGGAAAGGCCCGCCGCGTCAGCGGCGGGCCTTTCCATTTTTCTTGTACGACTTCTGCGAAGTTCCTGGATCGCCGCGCGGCCACCTGCCACTCCAGGCCTTGACGCGGCCGCCGGGCGTAAGCAGCGGTCACCCTCACCCCGCGGCGCTTCGCGCCGGCCGACGCTCGCCCGCCTGCGTGCCTCACGCGGTGGCCTGGGGCCGTCGCTCGGCGGCCGTGCACGAGCGTCGTCGGCGGCTGGGATGCCGCCGCCGCTGTCACTTACGCTCAGCCCGTGCGTCGCCTGAGGGACGCGTGGCGGCCCGCGGCTCGCACCAGCCCGCGGGTGGGGTGTCAGTCGGCGTCGGGCAGGCCGATCGCGAAGGCGTCCTCGAGGTCGTGCTTGGAGTAGGCGCGGAACGCGATGTGCGACTCGGTGTTGATCACGCCCGGCGTCTTGGAGATCCGCCCCGCGATGACCTCGGCGATGTCGTCGAACTTGGGCACACGCACGATGGCGATCAGGTCGACGTTGCCGGCCACCGAGTAGACCTCGCTGACCCCGTCGAGGGCGGCGAGCGCCTCGGCGACCTCAGGAATGGAGTCAGTGGCGCAGTCGATGTGGACGATCGCGGTGTTCACCGGCGGGCTCCTCGGCTGTGAGGACGGAAGTGGGTCGCGACCATGCTATCCGCGCCGCACCCCCGGCACGCACATGCGCGTGCCGACCTCCGTGGATCTTGGGTGTTTCTGCAGTTCAGAACAGGAACAGTCGGTCACGATTGGTGGATCAGCTGGATGGCGATGGAACGGTCAGGCCGTTGGTGGCGCGGACGACTCCGGTCAGGGACTCGCCGGGGGACACCACAGCGCCGGGCCAGACGACGCAGCGGGTGATCGCGCCGGCGACCCGGGCGCCCGCGCCCACCACCGACTCGGTGACCTCGCCGGTCACGTCGGCGGACGGGTCGATCAGGCTGCCGCCGGCGGCCGCGTGCAGGTTGGCCGCCAGGTAGTCGGCGGGGGTGCCGGTGTCCAGGTAGAAACCCTCGTAGCCGACCAGTTCCAGCTCGCCGGCGGCCTCCGCCGGGCGCCACACGGTGCGGACCAGGCTGCTGTCCTCGTCGGTCAGGTCCCGGATGTAGCGCCACGGCAGCAGGGAGAAACCGGCGAACCGGTGCCCGCTGAAACCGCCCGTCTCGCCGGGACGGCACGGCACGGTCAGCATCCGTACCGTCTCCCCGGACCAGCCGTCCAGCAGCGCCGCGATGTCCTTGCCGGGGTCACGCGCCGGGTCCACCAGGTAGGCGTCGGCGTTGCCGACCAGGGCGCCGCGGCCGCCGATCCAGTCCTTCATCCGGCCGACCCCGCCGGACGTGCCCAGCGGACCGTCCGGCTCGACCGACAGGTGCGCGCGGTCACCGACGTGCGCCACCACCTGATCGGCCAGGTAGGCGGCGTTCACCGCCACCCGCTCCGGGCCCGCCAGGCCGACGGCGGCCAGGCGGCGCAGCGCGTGATCGAGCAGCGGCAGATTGCCGACCGGGCAGAGAGCTTTCGGCACCGCCTCGGTCAGCGGCCGCAGCCGCTGACCCTCGCCGGCCGCCAGCACCACACCGCAGACCGCGCTCACCGCGCCACCCTCCATCGACCAGCGCTGTACGTTCCGAGCGTCATCGCGACGTCTCGCCGGGGGTGGAGTCGTCGCCGGAGGAGCCGGTGGCCGGAACCGACGGGGGCAACTCGCCGGCGCGCGGGCCCAGCCCGTAAATGCCGAGCAGCCGCTCGGTCGGATAGGTCAGCGGGGGCATGTCGTCCAGCGGGAACCAGCCCGCCTCCAGAACCTCGCCGCCGTCCACCGAGGTGGGGGTGCGGGAGGCGGGCAGCGACACGAACCAGACGGTGTCGACCACGCCGCCGTTCGGGTGGATGACCGCGTTCGGGACGCCGGGGGTCAGGTCGCCGGGCTCCACCCGTACCCCGGATTCTTCGAAAAGCTCGCGTGCGGCACCCACCGCGGGCAACTCGCGGCGCTTGAGCAGGCCGGCCGGCAGGCCCCAGCCGCGGCCGGGCGGCTGGCGCAGCAGAAGGATGCGCCCCGGCTCGGGGGCCTCGGAATCGAGGACGATCGCGACTGCGCCGACGAGGTACTTCGGGGAGATCAGCCGGGCCAGCTGGCGGCGCGCCGGCAGGGGCAGCCCGTAGAAAGCCTGATAGGCGAGGCCGCGAAGCTGCCGAGGAATGTTCACGCCGGTAAGGCTAGCGTGGCTGGGCGGCTTGGCGCCGCACAGCCCGACCCGGGCGGCCGGCGCCGCACGGGCCACCAGGGTCAAGGTTTGACCAAGGGTTAGTCGGGGTGGTCGACCAGGGCGATGAGCTGCTCGACCACGGCGTCCGGCTCGAGGTTGCGCTCGCAGACGGCCACCAGCAGGGTTTCCAGGTCGGGGTAGCCGAGTTCCTCGGCGAGGCGGCGCAGCGGCACCTCACTGGCCAGGCCGCGGTCGTGCTTGCGAAGACAGAGGCCGATCGTGGCCCGGCCGAGGCGAACCTTGTCGGCGATGCTGATGCCCGGCTCGTTGCGCTCGTCGAAATACCGGTTGATCTGCATCTGCGCCTGGCTCGATTTCACGAAGCCCAGCCACTCCTTGCGGGGGCCGCGTGGCGCGTTCGGCTCGACCTCGACGTGGCCGTCGGACTCCGAGAAGATCTCCACCACGTCGCCGTCGCGCAACGGGGAGCTGAGGGGGGCGAGACGTCCGTTGATGGTGGCGGCAAGGCATTGATCGCCCTGCTGCGGGCCCAGCTCGTAGGCCAGGTCGACCGGGGTGGAGCCGCTGGGTAACTCGTACGCGTTGCCGTGGGCGAAAACGGTGATCTGGCCCTCGGCGAGGTCACATCGCAGCGAATCGAGGAACTGGCCCGCGTCGGTGGCGTCCTGCTGCCAGTCCAGCACGCGTTTCAGCCAGGTGAGCTGGTCGGCGCCCGGTGGCTCGTCGGCCACCTTGGGATATCGGTAGCTGGTGGCAACGCCGTACTCCGAGTAGCGGTGCATCGTCTCGGTGCGGATGAGCACTTCGACCAGCCGCCCCTCTGGCCCCACGACCGTGGTGTGCAGGGAGCGGTAGAGGTTGTTCTTCGGCGAGGCGATGAAGTCCTTGAACCGGCCGGCCACCGGGCGCCAGCGGCCGTGGATCGCGCCCAGGGCCGCGTAACAGTCGGTGTCCGGGCCGTCCACCACGACGGCGATGCGCGGCAGGTCCAGCGGGACGTTGTGGTTGCCGGCGACGGTGTCTTTCCAGATCGAGTAGTAGTGCCGCGGGCGTGGGGTCACCGCGGCGTCCACCCGGGAGCGGCGCAACGCCGTCCGCGCCTTGGCGGAGACGTCGGCCAGATAATCGTTCCAGCCGGGACGGTTCTTCACGTGCTCGTCGATCCGCGCGAACGCCTCCGGCTCGAGGTGGAAGAGCACCACGTCGTCGAGGTCGCGCTTGAGGGCCTGGATGCCCAGCCGGTCGCAGAGCGGAACCAGCACGTCGAGCGTGGCGGTCGCGATCCGGGCACGGGAGGCGGGGGAGCGGGCGTCCAGCGTGCGCATGTTGTGCAGCCGGTCGGCCAGCTTGATCACCAGGACGCGGACGTCCTTGCCGGCCGCGACGATCATCTTGCGGATCGTCTCGCCCTCGGCGGCCTTCCCGTAGTACGCCTTGTCGAACTTGGTCACACCGTCGACCAGGTGGGTCACCTCGGGCCCGAAGTCGCCGTGCAGCGCCTCCAGCGTGTAGCTGGTGTCCTCGACCGTGTCGTGCAGCAGGGCGGCAACGATCGTCGTGGTGTCCATGCCCAGCTCGGCGCAGATCTGCGCCACCGCCAGCGGATGCGTGATGTAGGGATCGCCGCTCTTGCGGAACTGCCCGCGATGCATGTTTTCCGCGATCGCGTAGCTGCGGCGGACCACGGCCACGTCGGCGGAGGGGTGGATGCTGCGATGCGTGCGGGTCAGCGTGGCGACCGGATCGTCGTCGTTGTTCTGAAAATTGAGCAGCGACCGCAACCGGCGGGTGAAGGTCATGTCTTGGGATGGGGTCGGCAGGGCACGACCGAGAGCGGCGCCGTGGCCGGCGTCGACGTCCACCCGGACACCCCCTCACCGATCGTCCACACCTCACCCGAGGTCTGGAGTCGCCCCCGCGTTCTCCCGCAAGCGAAGCACCTGAGGGGCCTGTTCGCCAAAGGCATCAAGCCGCCAAATGAGGTGAATCACCGCGAGGGCCGCGCGTGCCTTACAGCCTAAGCGAGCGAGCGTCATCCGAACGGTCAGTTACCGATAGGCGAACGGTCGAGTCTTGGCCGGATGCCGCCGTTTCCGCCCTGGTGAGGAGCCCGGCGAAACGCGCGGCGCCACGAACCGGTGACACCCAGTCGCCGGCGGTTTCCACCAAGCGGGTGTCCGGCCGCTCCAGCCACGCCAGGATCCGCTCGGTCTCCTCGGCCGACGCGGCGGGCACCGGACCGGATCCGGGAAGGACCGTCTCCGCGGTCAGCCGGGCCGCGTCCAGAGTCGGCCGGGGATGCTCGCGCGGTGGGGAGGTGGCCGCGGCGGCCAGCCGCCCGTGCCGGACCACGATGATCTCCCAGCCGCCCTTGTCGTCGCGCCGGGCGGCGACCACCTCGCTCAGCCGGGTCAGCGCGTCCAGCCGCTGCATCCGGATCAGGGCGCGCAGCAGGGCGATCAGGCGGGACCGGACGACCGCCGCGTCCTCGTAGCGCTGCCGGTCGGAGAGCGTCTCGATCCGCTGCAGGATCGCGGAGACGACCGGGCCCGGGTCGCCCGAGGTGGCTGTCCGGAACGGAAGGGCGGCGCGCAGGTCGTACTCCTCCGGGGTGATCTCGTGCTCGCAGGGTGCCGGGCAGCGGCCCAGCTCGGCCAGCGCGCAGGCCGGCGTCTTCGAGCGCAGCGAGAGCTTGTGGTTGCACTGCCGCAGCGGCACGGCGTCGTAGACGCCGGCCGCGGCCAACTCGGCCGTGCGCCGCGACGAGAACGGGCCCAGATAGGTCGCGCCGTCGTCGGCGAACCGGCGCACCACCGACAGCCGGGGGAACGCCTCGGCGGTCAGTTTCAGCCAGACCACCCGCTCGGGGAACTTGGACCTGCGGTTGTAGGGCGGGGCGTGGGCGGCGATCAGGCGCAGCTCCCGGACCTCCGCCTCCAGCGAGTGGGCGCACTCCACCGCCTCGACCCGGACCGCCGCGGTGAGCATCTCGGAGATCCGCGCGCGTTTCTCGGCGGCCGTGAAATAGCTGCGCACCCGGGTGGCGATGTCCTTGGAGGTGCCGACATAGAGCGGCCGGTCGTCGGCGGCCCGGAACAGGTAGACACCGGGCACGTGCGGCAGCCCGTCGGCCAGGTGCCGCTGACGGCGCTGCGCGGGGGTGACCGCCTTGGCGAACTCGATGGCGTCACCGAGCGAGTGAACCCGGAAGCTGCCGAGCCGCTCGATCAGCCCGTGCAGCACGTCGACGGTGGCCTTGGCGTCGTCGAGGGCGCGGTGCGTCGGCGTCGTGGCGGAGCGGAAGAAGTGCGCGAGCGTGCCGAGTTTGCGGTTGGGCACCTCGTCGCGGGTCAGCGCACGCCGGGCCAGCGCCGCCGTGTCGAGGACCCGGACCGGCGGCCACGGATAACCGTGACGGGCGCAGGCGGCCTTGAGGAAACCCACGTCGTAGGGCGCGTTGTGGGCGACCAGCACGGCGCCGCGGAGGAACTCCAGCAGGGCGGGCAGCACCGTCTCGATCGGCGGCGCCGGCCGCAGCATCGACTCGGTGATGCCGGTCAGCACCGTGATGAACGGCGGGAGCGGCACACCGGGGTTGACCAGCGTCGCGAACTCGCCGAGGTGCTCGCCGCCGCGCACCTTGACGGCGCCGATCTCGGTGATGCCGGCGCCGTCCGGCGCGCCGCCGGTGGTCTCCAGGTCGAGCACCACGAACGTGGTGTCCGCCAGGGACAGCGCCGCCGGATCGACCGAGCCGTCAGCGGTCAGCAAGGTGTCCAGAGTGCCCTGCACATAGGCCGGATGTGTCACGGGCCGGAACATTAGAGCGGGGGTACGACAGAAACTCCGGCGCGGCCCTGAAAAGATCACTTGCTCCGACAGGCAATTCGGTCCTGCCCGGTGTGAGAATGGGTGGATGTCCGCGCCGCTGAGCCCCGAAGACCGCCCCGTTGAGGAGGCGGCGCTCGCGGATGCCGACTTCACCCCCGAGCCGGTTCTGCCCGAGGCGGTGCGCCAGCGGATCATGACGTTGGCGGCGGCCGCCCTGCCCGGTCTGCCGGCCGAGGAGATGCCCGTCCCGCTGCGCCGGGTCGCCCGGTTCGCCCCCAATCGCCGGGCTCGGCTCGGGGGCCGCGACATCGCCGCGCAGCTGGTCGCCGACCCGCTGTTCCGGCAGCGGATCGGGGCCCGGATCGTCACCGAGGCCGGTGATCTCGGGGCGGCCGTGACCAGCGGGGTCGCCCCGGCGGCGGCCGACCCGGTCGAGGTCGCGGCGCTGGCCTACCTGGCCCGGCCGGACAGCTGGCGTGAGCTGATCGACGCGGCCGGCGACGCGGTCCGCGCCGAGGCCGACAGCGCCGCGATCGCCGGGCAGATCCGCGCCGCCGAGCAGCGCGCCACCCGCGCCGAGCACGACCGGGCGGTGGCCCGGGTCGAGGCGGACAAGCTGCGCGACGAGCTCGCCCGGGTCCGCGAGGAGCTCGGCCAGCTGCGCGAGGAGGCTCGCACCACGTCGAAAGCGCTTCGTGAGGCACAGGCCGCACAGAAGCGGGCCAGTGATCTGCTGGCGACGGAGAAGGGGAGGGCGGCGCGTGCCGCCCTCGACCATGAGGCGGAGCTCCGCCGGCTGCGCAGCCGCCTGGCCGACGCGGAGGCGGCCGCCGCCACCGGCAAACAGGCGGCCAAGGACGCCCGGGCGGTCGACGACGCCCGGCTCTGGCTGCTGCTGGAGACGATCGGCCAGGCCGCCAGCGGGCTGCGCCGCGAGCTGGCCCTCGGGCCGGCCGACAAGCTCCCGGCCGACTTCGTGGCCGACACCGCGGCCGAGCGTCCCGGCGCCCCCGAGCGGTCCCGGGCCCGGGCGCAGGACACCGACGACCCCGGCCGCCTCGACCAGCTGCTCGCCCTGCCCCGGGCGCACCTCGTCGTGGACGGGTACAACGTGACCAAGCGCGGCTTCGCCGACATGTCCCTGGAGCAGCAGCGCAAACGGCTGATCACCGGGCTCGGCGGGATCGCCGCGCAGACCGGTGACGAGGTCACCGTGGTCTTCGACGGCGCTGAGCGGGTGCACGGCCTGCCGCCCGCCCCGCGCGGGGTGCGGGTGCTCTTCTCCCGCAAGGGCACCACCGCCGACGAGCTGATCCGGCAGCTGGTCCGGGCCGAGCCGCCCGGCCGCCCGGTCGTCGTGGTCTCCTCCGACCGGGAGGTCGCCGACGGGGTCCGCCGGCACGGCGCCTACCCGATGGGGGCGGACTCGTTGCTGCGCCGGCTGTCGCGTTCGTAAAACTGTCGTACCCCTCGCTTAGCGTCACTGTCACCGATGGTGACCGGCGCCGCTGGTCCTCCCCGGAGGAGGGGTAATGATCATCGATTGCGGACGGTGCGTCGAGCGCACCGACGAATGCACCGGGTGCCTGATCAGCGTGCTCAACGACACGCCTGACGGGATCGCCGACCTGACCTCGGCCGAGTTGCGGGCGATCGAGACCTTCGAGCTCGCCGGTTTCGAGGTCGAGCTGCTGGAGACGCCACCGGCGCCGGAGGCGCCGGTGGTGGTGCCGATCTTCCCGGGCCGTCGCCACGTTGCGTGATCATCACCCGTGCCGGGGCGGCTCCGGCTCGGTGTGGCTATCTAGGATGGGCGGTCACAGCCCGATCGACAGCGGGCTTCGAGGGGAGCGGGCGATGACACGGGGCGGGCACCGGTGACGCCGCGCTTCTGGGCTGCGGGCACGCTGGTGGTGCTGCTCGCCGGCCTGGCCGTTTTCGTCATGACGGCGGTGCCCTGGCAGCGGGCGCCCGCGCCCCGGGCCGATCAGCTCGCCGCGCTGGAGCAGCTGCCCGCCGATCAGGTGGCCCGGGCCCGCTCGTTCCACGGCGAGCTGCGTCCCGGCAATTACCTCGGCCTGACGCTCGGCCTGCTGGTGGCGCTCGCGCTCGGCCTCACCCCGATCGGCGCCCGGCTGGTCGAGCTGGCCGGCCGGCCGTTCGGCGATCACTGGCTGGCGCGGGCCGTGCTGGGCGGGCTCGCCGTCGTGCTGGTGGCCGAGCTGGTCACCCTGCCGCTCGCGATCTGGCGGCACACCATCGTGGTGCGCTATGGGATCTCCACCCAGACCTGGTCCGGCTGGGGCGTCGACCTGCTGAAGTCGTATGTGGTGGGTGCCGTGATCGGCGGGCTCACGCTGGCCGGCTTCTTCACCGTCACGCATTTCGCACCGCGCTGGTGGTGGGCGTTCGGGGCGGCCGGGGCGGCCGGCCTCGTGGTGCTGCTGTCGTTCGTGCTGCCGGTGCTGGTCGAGCCGATCTTCAACCGGTTCACCCCGATGCCCGACGGGCCGCTGCGCACCGAGCTGCTCGCGCTCGCCGAACGCGACGGTGTCCCGGTGCGCGACGTGCTGGTCGCCGACGCGTCCCGGCGGACCCGGGCGGTCAACGCCTACGTCTCCGGTCTCGGCCCGACCCGGCGCATCGTCGTCTACGACACGATGCTGACCGAGGCCACACCGGAAGAGGTGGTCTCGGTGACCGCCCACGAGCTCGGGCACGCCAAGGACAACGACGTGCTGACCGGCACGATCATGGGTGCGCTCGGCGCGGCCGCCGCGGTGATCGCCCTCTATCTGCTCGGCTCGTGGGGGTGGCTGCTCCGGCTCGCCGGGGTGGACTCGATCGGCGAGCCACGGGCGATCGGCCTGCTGCTGGCCATGACCACCGTCGCCGGTCTGGTGGCCGGCCCGGCTCAGGCTTTCGTGTCCCGGCGCGTCGAGGCCCGGGCGGACCATCACGCCCTCATGCTGACCGGTGATCCGGAGACCTTCGAGGCGATGCAGCGCCGCCTCGGCAGCGTCAACCTCGCCGACCCCGACCCGCCGCACTGGGAGCACGCCATGTTCGCCTCACATCCGTCCACCGTGCAGCGGATGGCCGCGGCCCGTGCGTTCGCCCGGGGTGCCCGCTGATGGGGCGCACCCTGCTCGTCACCAACGACTTCCCGCCCCGGCCCGGAGGCATCCAGCAGTTCGTGCACAACCTGGCGGTGCGCCGGCCGCCCGGCTCGCTCGTGGTCTACGCCTCCACCTGGCGCGGGGCCGCCGAGTTCGACGCCGAGCAGCCGTTCGAGGTGGTGCGTGAGGACACCGGCATCCTGCTGCCCACGCCGGCGGTCGCCCGCCGCGCCGCCGAGCTCGCCCGCGCGTCCGGGTGTGACAGCGTGCTGTTCGGCGCGGCCGCGCCGCTCGGCCTGCTCGCCCAGGGGCTGCGCCGTGACGCCGGGATCGAGCGGGCGGTCGGGATCACCCACGGCCACGAGATCGGCTGGGCCGCTCTGCCCGGCGCGCGTGCCCTGCTGCGCCGCATCGCCCGCGGCAACGACGTCATCACCTACCTGGGGGAATACCAGCGCACCCGGCTGGACCGGGCCCTGCACGGCCTGACCGAGCTGCGCCGGCTGACCCCCGGGGTGGACGTGGACACCTTCCATCCCGGCGTCGACGGCAGCGCGGTCCGCAAGCGGCACGGCCTCGACGGCCGCCCGGTGGTCGTCTGCGTCTCCCGGCTGGTCCCGCGCAAGGGCCAGGACATGCTGATCCGCGCGCTTCCGCTGATCCGCCGCCGAGTGCCCGGCGCCGCGTTGCTGCTGGTCAGCGGCGGCCCCTACCGTAAAACGCTGGAACGGCTGGCCCGCGAGCACGACGTCGAGTCCGACGTGGTCTTCACCGGCTCGGTCCCGTGGGCCGAGCTGCCCGAGCACTATGCCGCCGGCGACGTCTACGCCATGCCCTGCCGCACCCGCGCCGCCGGCCTCGACGTGGAGGGCCTGGGCATCGTCTACCTGGAAGCCTCCGCCACCGGCCTGCCCGTGGTCGGCGGCGACTCCGGCGGCGCCCCCGACGCGGTCCGCGAGGGCGAGACCGGCTACGTGGTCGGCGGCACCGACCTCACCGCGATCGCCGGCCGCATCACCGACCTGCTGGCCGACCCCACCCGCGCCCGCGCGATGGGCCAGGCCGGCCGCGCCTGGGTGGAGCGGGAGTGGCGCTGGGAGAACCAGGCTGACCGCCTGACCGCCCTCCTCGACCCGGCCACCCCGGTTACCGATACCTGACCAGCTCCACCCGCCGCCGCTCAACCCGGGCAGCCCGCCGCGGCCGTGCAACCGGTACGACGCTGACACCCGCCCGCCCGCCCGCCCCCGGCCGGCGCCGGCATGCCGCCCGGCATCAGCACCGAGCGAGGCGTATGACGTCAGCGATCTGGTGTCGCATCGACGTCTGGCCGAACCGGCGAGATCGCCTTGCTGGTGGAGGTCACCCAGTCGGAAAGCCGGTGGACACTGCGCCGCGTGGCGGCGTAGTAACGAGACAGGGCTTCCGGCACGCCGTCGCGTGCCGTCCGTGCGTTGCGCGCCCTGCCGCGCTTGTGGAGCTCCGCTGACGGACCCCCGGGAGGAGGCCGCCGATGCCGGATCCCACCCCTGAACCCGCCCCGGCCCCTGGCCGGGCCGCCGCGGCCGATGCCGGACCAGGCGGCCCGGCCGAAGCGACCCCCACAAACGTGGAACCGCCCGGTGCGGAGGCCGCAGCAGCGAGGAAGGCCGGCGAGGACGACGCCGGGTTGGAAAACCGCGATGGCGGCGGCGGGGCGGAAGGGCGCGGGGGCGGCGTCGGGGTCGAAGGGCTTGAGGACGGCGAGATGGGGCTGCCCTACTGGCTGACCAGCACCGCCGAGGCCGCCAACACCACCTTTCTGCAGATGCTGCGCCGGCTGCCTCGGCTGCTGCGCGAGGCGTGGCTGCTCGCGTGGCGGGCCAGCCGCCGCACCACCATCGCCGTGCTGGTGCTGCAACTCGCTGCCGGGGCGGCTGCGGCGCTCGGGCTGATCAGCGTGGTGGGAGTCCTCGACGGGCTGCTGCGGGAGGGACCCACCCCGGAACGCGTGCGCGCCGCCGTACCCTCGCTGTTGTTCCTGGTCGCGGCTCTGGCCGCGCGTGGACTGCTCAGATCAGCCGCGACGGCGGCCCATGGCCGCCTCTCCCCGATGGTGTACGAGGCCGCGCAGATGCGCCTGCTCGACCTGACCACCCGGGTGGATCTGGCCACGTTCGACGACCCGGACTGGCGGGACGCCATGGAACGCGCCCGGGACCGGGGCGCCGGGGCCGCGCAGCAGCTCGTCGACCAGGGCATCGAGGTGCTGACCAGCCTGATCGGCCTGGCCGCCGCGGCCGGTGTCCTCACCGTGCTGCACCCGGCGCTGCTGCCGATGCTGGTGCTGGCGGTGCTGCCCACCGGCTGGGCGGCGGTGCGCGCGGCCCGGCTCGGCTATCACAGCGACCTGCGGCTCATCGCGGTCTGGCGGCGCCAGCGCATGCTGACCCACCTGCTGGCGCAGCGGGAGTCGGCCGGGGAGATCCGGGCGTTCACGGTTCGCCGGTTCCTGCTCACCGATGTGGGCCGGCTGCTGCGGGCCCAGACGACTGAGGAGATCCGGGTCGCCGACCAGGTGGTGCGCACCAACGTGGCCGGTCAGGCGCTGGGCGGGCTGGCCACCGGGTTGGCTTACGCGATGTTGTTCTGGCTGCTCTGGTCCGGCCGGATGGAGCTGGCCGCCGGGGGAGCGGCCGCCTACGCGATCAACATCGGGATCAGCAGGTTGAGCGAGCTGACCTTCACTGTCAACCGGGTGTACGAGCAGGGCCTGTACTTCGCCGACTTCCAGGGGTTCTGCGAGTTGTCGCTGACCCGCGCCGAGCCGTCGCTGCGGCGGCGGGCGCCGGAACGGTTCGAGGAGATCCGGCTGACGGGCGTGTCGTTCAGCTATCCGGACGCCGAACGGCCGGCCGTCGACGACGTCGACCTGACCCTGCGCCGCGGCGAGATCGTCGCGCTGGTCGGGGAGAACGGTTCCGGCAAGTCGACGCTCGCCGCCGTGCTGGCCGGCCTCTACCGGCCGCAGCGGGGCACGATCACCTGGGACGGGGTGGACGTGACCACCTGGCATCCGGACTCGATCCGGGAGCGGGTGGCGGTGGTGATGCAGGAGCCGACCCGGTGGCCGTTCTCGGCGCGGCAGAACATCTCCATCGGCCGGTACGACCGCCGCGCCTCCCTCGACGAGGTGCAGACGTCGGCCCGCGCCGGCGACGCCCACGAGTTCGTGATGGAGCTGCCCCGCCGCTACGACACGCTGCTCTCCCGGCATTTCACCGACGGTGCCGACCTGTCCGGCGGGCAGTGGCAGCGGCTGGCGGTCAGCCGGGCCTTCCACCGCGACGCCCCGCTGCTGATCTGTGACGAGCCGACCGCCAACCTGGACGCCCGGGCCGAGCACGACGTCTACCGGCGGCTGCGGGACCTGGCCGCCGGCCGTACGGTCGTGCTGATCACCCACCGGATGGCGAGTGTCCGGGAGGCCGACCGGATCTACGTCCTGGACCACGGCGCGGTCGTCGAGCAGGGCGACCACGACGAGCTGATGGCCGTCGGCGGCCTTTACGCCCAGCTGTTCACCCTGCAGGCCAGCGCCTATCAGTCGGCGTGAACCAGCTCCCGCTGCGCGGTGGCCCGGGTGAGGGTGCGCGAGCCGCGGATGAACAGCTGTGACACCGCCGAGCCGAGCAGCACCAGCGCGCAGCAGGCCAGCACCCGGTCGGTGCCGAACCGCTCGGCGAACGGCCCGGCCAGCGCGTTGCCGATCGGCATGGCGAGGAACGAGGTCACGTAGTCCCACGAGCCGACCCGGCCCAGCATCCGCTGCGGCACGTTGTCCTGGATGGCGGTCTCCCAGGCGACGTCGAAGAAGATCAGCCCGCAGTAACCGATGACGGCGCCGGCCAGGACGGCGGTGAGGGTGCCGGGCCAGACGTAGGCGAACGCCCACACCGGCATCAGCATCAGCGCCAGCCACCCGGCCCGGAGCAGGCGCCGAGGGCGGAAGCGCATGGCGAGCGCCGCGCCGATGAACCCGCCGAGGCCTTCGGCAGCGGTGATCAGGCCGATCGCGTGTGCGCCGCCGAGCCGTTCCACGGCGACCACCTGCACCAGGACCAGGATCATGCCGTTGGCGATGTGGTAGACGGTGGCGCCGAACAGGCCGCCGATCAGCCAGTCGCGGCTGCGGACCTCCCGCCAGCCGGCGCGCAGTTCACCCAGCATCGGGGCTCGGGGGCCGCGCTCCGCCCGTACCCGAATGAGAGCGGCCGCGACCAGCGACAACAGGAAGCTGACCGCGTTGACCGTGAAGCCGGCCGGCGCGCCGAAGGCGGCGACGGTGATGCCGGCGGCCGTCGGGCCGGCGATGCCGCAGGCCGTTTGCAGCATGCTGAGCGTGGCGTTCGCCGACTGCCGGCGCTCGGGCGGCACCAGCAGCGGTTTGAGGGCGGTCATCGCCGGGCTGAAGAAGCTGCCGGCGCCGGCCGAGACGACCGTGAGCGCGCAGAGCAGCGCCAGGTGGTAGCCGCCGCTCGCGAACATCGCGGCGATGCCGGCGGTGGCCGCGAAGCGCACCAGATCGGACACGACCATGACCCGCTGCGGCTGGAGCCGGTCGGCCCAGACACCGCCGAACAGGGTACCGGCCAGCAGCGTGACGACCGAGCAGGCCATCACCAGGCCGAGGTCACGCGCGCCGCCGCCGGTGGTGACCACGGCGACGGCGAGAGCCACGGTCTGGAACCCGTTGCCGAGCCAGGAGAGGGCCTGGCCGGTGGCGAGGAGCCGGAAGTCACGCGTCATGGTCCTGAAAATAGTTCAGCGTCTAACTATCAGCAACTTAATAGTCAGACGCGTGGCAGAATGGCGGCATGGAAGACAGTGTCGATCAGCACGTGGCCCGCTGGTCGGCGTTCTGGAGGGACGAGCCGGCGTTCGAGCCCGAGGTCGAGGGCGCGCTGGTCCGGATGATCCACATCCAGCGCCGGCTGCGGCGGGAGGATGCCGCGGCGTTCGCCGGCAGTGAGGACTTCACGCTGCAGGACTACAAGACCCTGCACGTGCTGATGGTGCAGCCCTGGCCGACCGAGGCGACCCCGGCGCAGCTCGCCGAGGCGGCCAACGTGACGCGGGCGGCGATGACCAGCCGGCTGGACCGTCTGGTCGAGGCCGGTCTGGTCACCAGGGAGATGGACGCCACGGATCGGCGGCGCATGGTCATCCGGCCCACCCAGAGGGGCCGGGAGATGTGGAACCGGTATGTCTTCGAGGGCATCGAGCGGGACAAGCGGGTGATGGGCGCGCTCACCCGGGACGAGCTCGTCCAGCTCAACGCCCTGCTGCGGAAGGTTCTGAGATCTCTGGGCGAATAACGGCAGAAACGCCGAAGATGCCGGAAATGCTCAGAACTTCGGGGCGTCCGGGGCTTCCAGCAGGCCCAGCCGCAGCGCGGTCATGAGCGCCTGAGCCCGGTTCGCCGCGCCCAGCTTCTCGTAGAGCTTCGAGATGTGGGTCTTCGCGGTGGACTCGGAGACGAAGAGCTGCTTGGCGATGCCGGCCACGCTCATGCCGTCGGCGAGCAGGCGGAGCACCTGCCCCTCGCGCGGCGAGAGCTGCGGGCCGGACGGCGCCAGGCGGCGCTTCATGGCCTCGGCCAGATCGGCGGCGGTGAACGCGCTGGGCGCCGACGCGGCGTGCCGGGCGGCGGCCACGACCTCGTCCGCAGGCGCGGTCTTCGGCACGAACGCGCTGGCACCGGCCTCGAGGGCGCCGAACAGCTGGTCATCGCCCGCATACATGGTCAGGACGACGATGCCCATGTTCGAGTTGTTCTTCCGCAGGGCGCGGGTGGCCTCCAGGCCGCTGCCGTCGGGCAGCCGCAGGTCCATGATCACCACGTCCGGCTGCAGGGCGCCGGCCTGGCGCACCGCCTCGGCCGCGGTGGCGGCCTCGCCCACGACCTCGAACTGCCGGTCGCGCTCGAATGCGTGTCGCAGCCCCTTACGGATCAGGTCGTGATCGTCGACTAGGAGGACCTTGGTGCGCCCCGTCGGCGCAGGACTGGTCGACATGCTCGGGTTACTCCCCTTCTGGAGCGGAAACGCTATCCCGCACGCTATCGCGCCGAGGCGGAGTTCCGAGTACTACGGCGACGGTTGTCCCGCTGGGGTGTCGCGGCGTGATCTTGAGACGTCCTCGGATGCGTTCGGCACGCTCGGCCATGATGGTAAGTCCGTAACGGCCGTCCGGGCGCTCGTCCGCGAACCCCTTGCCATCATCGGACACTTCGATTTCCGCATATGGCGGATCAACCGTGCAAGTGACCCAGAGATTGGACGCGCCCGCGTGCTTGCGGGCGTTGGTGATCGCCTCCTGGGCGATCCGCAGCAACTCCGCCTCGGTCGCGGCCGGCAGCCGGGCGGTGGACTCGTCGAACGTGAAGTGCACCCGCAGGCCGGCACTCGTGCCGAGAGTCCGCGCATACTCCGCGATCGCCGCGGCCAGGCCGCCGTTGCGGTCGACCTCGGAACGCAGCTCGAACAGGCTCAGCCGCAGCTCGGTGATCACCCGGGTCACCTCGGCGCGCAGCGTGCGCAGCTCCTCGGCGGTCTCCTCGGCGCCCTCCGGCAGGGTGGCCTGCGCGTTGTCGATGCCGTAACCCACCATCACCAGCTCCTGGGCGACCCCGTCGTGGATCTCCCGCGCCAGGCGCTGGCGCTCCTCGTTGGTGGCCAGCGAGCGCACGTCGTCGAAGAGCAGGGCGGCTTCCAGCCGCAGCGCGGCCGGGCCGGTCACCTCGGTCACCTGCTGCACCACCACCGACGGGTACGCCCCCGAGGCGTCCGTCTCCAGGATCACCAACCCGATCGTGCGGACCCCGGCGACCAGCGGCACGACCAGCGAGGACACCTCACCGCTCTGGTGTGTGCGCGCCTGCGAGCGGCTCGCCACCTGTGGCTGCTGGGTGGCCCAGGCGTCCGCGATGGCCGAGTCGGCGTCGAGCGTGGTCTCCCAGTCGACCCGCTCGGCGCCGGTCTGCGCGAGCACCACGAGCCGGCCGCCGCCACTGGCCGACAGCACCGCCGCCCGGTGGCCCGGCGCGACCGCCCGCAGCTCCTCCAGCAGGTGCTCGGAGATCCCGCCCGGGTCCAGGGTGGCGCCCGGCAGGGACCGGGCGACGCTGCGGAGCTGGGTCAGCAGGCGGGTGGCTTCCGCATAGGGCTGAGGGGTGGGCTCGGGTGGCTGGAGCAGCTGGCGCATGGTCTCGGCGGCGAAGGTGACGATGACGCCGAGCACCAGCCACTGCCCGCAGGCCGCGAGATAACCCGGCTGGAAGAGAGTGGGATCACCCTCGGGATCGGGGAAGAAGCCGCCGGCGACCATCGAGACCGCGGCCACGCCGAGCAGCACGGCGCCCTCGGCGGCGCGCCGGTGCAGCGCCGCGGTGAGCAGCGGCACCGCCAGATAGGGGAGCACCGCCTCGGCGCCGAACCCCGCGTTCACCTGGCCGGCGGCGTCGGCGGAGGCGGCGACCGACCCGGCCGCGAGCCCGGTCACCACGACCTCGGCGAACCGGCCGGCCGGCGCGAGGATGTGATGGTCACGGGCCACGAACGCCGGCACCGCGGCAATCGCCAGCGCCACGATCCAGCCCAGCTGTCTCGGGTCCTCGGTGAAGGTCAGGGTGAGGGCGGCGACCAGCGCGAGCATGACGACACGGGCCACGGCTTCGACCGGGCGCAGTCGCGCGGGATCACTGGCTTGGGCTGGCACGTGACGGATGGTATCCGCACCGGCCGACATCGGCTCGTCTGCTCCGTCGCCCCGGTGACGCGCTTTGTCGTACCCAGCGAGTAGCCTCCCGTGCATGGCGGACACCTCGACGCAGTCGATTCAGGTCCATGCGCCACTCGCCCGGGTGGCCTCGGTGATCTGCGATTTCCCGCGGTACCCGGAGTGGGCCGAGTCGATCAAACGAGCCGAGATCCTCGAGGAATACGAGGACGGATATGCGGCACAGGTCCGCTTCCAGATAGACGCGGCCGTGCTCACCGACGAATACACGTTGGAGTACGCATATGCCGACGATCTGTCCCGGATCGAGTGGCACCTGGTCGAGCCGTCGAAGACGCAGCGCTCCCAGGACGGCTCCTACGACCTGGTGGAGAACGCCGACGGCACCACCACGGTGACCTATTCGCTGGCGGTGGACCTCGCGATCGGCATGCTCGGCATGTTCCGCCGCAAGGCCGAGAAACTGATCATGGACACGGCGCTCAAGGAGCTGAAGCGCCGGGTCGAGAGCCTGCCCGCGGCCTGACCGGCCGCGGTCACGAGGGGAGCGCAGATGGCCGGGGCAGCGCGTGAGGAGGCCGAGCGGCTGGTCGCGACGATCCTCGCCAGGGCGGCGACGGGCGGCCTGGGCGGCCGCAGCTCCGCTTCGGGTTCGAGGGATGCCGACGTTCTCGGGCTGCTCGGTGACTCGGTGGCCGGGCTCGTCGGCATGGTGACCGGCGCCGGCGGCCACTCCGGCGCCGGTGGGCAGGCTGCTGCCGGCGGGCCGGCCGGTGGGCAGGCCGGGGGCACCTGGGCCACCGGGAGCGCGGAGTGCTGCGTCTGCCCCGTCTGCAAGGTGATCGCGGCGATGCGTGACCCGAGCCCGGAGACGGCCGAGCGCCTCGCCACCAGCGCGGGTGACATCGCGCACGGGGTGGCGGGGCTGATGCGTGCCTTCGCCGGTCTGGCCGCGGAGCGCCCACGACCGCCGTCCCCACGGGAGGCGGCCGAGCCGCGCCCGGCTAATCCGGACCGGGTCTGGTCCGCCGCGACCGCCGCCGGGGGCAGTGCGGAGACCGGTGCGAAGCAGGCCGGCTTCGAGTCGGGTGGTGGGAAGCAGGCTGGCTTCGAGCCGGGTGGTGCGAAGCAGACCGGTCCCGAGCCGGGTGGTGCGAAGCAGGCCGGCTTCGAGCCGGGTGGTGGGAAGCAGGCAGGCTCCGAGCCGGGCGGTGCGAAGCAGACCGGTCCCGAGCCGGGCGGTGCGAAGCAAGCCGGCTTCGAGCCGGGTGGTGGGAAGCAGGCAGGCTCCGAGCCGGGCGGTGCGAAGCAGGCCGGCTTCGAGCCGGGCGGGGCTGAGCGGGCTGCGCCGGGCGGTGCCGAGCCGGCGGATCCGTGGGCGGCCGTCAGCGCGGCCGACGCCCG
>NZ_JBEZZB010000110.1:0-35700 GCF_040638955.1 Actinoplanes sp. NPDC024001 | reverse complement strand
CGGCCTGTGTGGCGCGGCGGGTCAGCCGCCCGGTGCGGCTGCTGACCGGCGCGTCGCTGCAGCTGGCCGCGGGCCGCCTCGACGTGCGGGTGCCGGACAGCGGGCAGGACGAGCTGGCCCGGCTGTCCGCGTCGTTCAACGCGATGGCGCAGGCGCTGCAGCGCAGCGAGGAACGCCAGCGCCGGTTGATCGCCGACGTCGCCCACGAGATGCGTACGCCGCTGTCGAACCTGCGCGGCTACCTGGAGGGCCTGGCCGACGGGGTGATCGAGCCGAGCCCGGAGCTGTTCGCCTCGCTGCACGAGGAGACGCTGCTGCAACGCCGCATCCTCGACGACCTGCACGTGCTCGCGCTGGCCGAGGCGGGCGAGCTGAACTACACGCCGGTGCCGGTGGACCTGGCAGAGCTGGCCGAGACCGCGGCCACCGCGCACCGGGCGGTGGCCACCGCGGCCGGCATCGACCTGGTGGTGGACGCGCCCGAGCCGGTGCGCATCGAGGCCGACCCGGACCGCACCCGCCAGGTGCTGGGCAACCTGCTGAGCAACGCGATCCGCTACACCGACGCGGGCGGGCGGGTGGAGCTGCGGGTGACGCGCGACGAGGTCGCTGCGATCTTGAGCGTACGGGACACCGGCGTCGGCATGACCCCGCACGAGGTGTCCCGGGTGTTCGACCGGTTCTGGCGCGCCGACCCGGCCCGGCAGCGCGCCACCGGCGGCTCCGGTCTGGGGCTGACCATCGCCCGGCGCATCGTCGCCGACCAGGGCGGCACCCTGGAGGCGGAGAGCACGCCGGGGCTGGGCACGACGTTCACCGTGCGCTTCCCGGCCGCCCCGGCGAACTCGGCGGCCACCCTCTCCGGCGTCTTCTCCCGGCGCGCCCGCAAGGAGATCACCGGCCGCTGAATCGCATCGGTCAATGCCACTCAACCCGGCTCGCGTAGGGTCCACTCCTCATCTGGGGCACGTCGTCGCGCAAGCTCGTGTCGTGACGGAAGGAATTTGCATATGGCATTCAACTACAAAGCAAACAGCTATGTCGCAGTTAAGCCTGCGAATTTAGGCCCTGGAGGAAATTGCGAGCTTCTATCACACTCAAGAATAAACAAGAGAGAATGTTCGGCTCGATCATTTCGGCGAGGCGGTATATAGCCGCCGACTGGTGCACCGTCGCCGAGGGCCGGCGGCTCGCGGAACAGGAGTGGCGACGATGGAGGCAGCGACCGGTACGGCCGTCCGCAAGGTCAGCATGTGGCTACTCGTGTCCGCCATCGCTGCCATCGGCACTCTGGCCGCGGGAGTCGTGGTGGTGAACGCCCTCAGTGAACGCTACGGCTCCGCGCGGTGGGAGACGCTCAGCGACGTGGGTGAGTCCTTCGGTGCCATCAGCGCGGTGTGCAACGGCATGGCACTCACTGCGCTGATTGTGACGTTTTGGCTGCAGTATCAGGAGCTGCGCCTACAGCGTGCGGACTCCCGGGAGCAGGGCACCGCCTTGATCCGCGCGGACGCGGAACTGCACCGGACAGCAGAGGCGAACCTGCGCCTGCTGCACCTGGAAATCCTGAAACTGAGCATTCAGGACCCCGATCTCGCTGAGGTCTGGCCACCGTTCGACGGTCAGACCTCGGAGAAGAAGAATCGCCAGTTCCTCTACGCCAATGCGATCTTCCACTATCAGTGGACCGCGTTGCGGGTCAGTGAGTACAGCGAAAGGGACATTGTCGAGCATTTTCGGTATCTGTTCACCAGCCCGCTGATGCGCGAGTACTGGCACGCCGCCCGCTCCGCTAGGTCCTCACTGGTGGAGGGCAGCGCGGAGCACAGCCTGGCCATGCAGATCGACCGGCTGTGTGAACATTACGATGCCGCTGCGTCTCTGGTCGGTCAGCGGGCCGGGCGGGAGCGCGATGAGACCCTCAAGGTGGTGTGAGTGGTCAGTGGGTGGGAATGTCGCGCCGCGCGCTGGTCAGCGTCTCGCGAGTAATCACCACGACGCGCTCGTATGACGCACAGCCGGCATCGGCAGGTAGTTCCAGGTCGCCGGTCATGTCTGTACCGATCACCGCGAACCGGCCGTCACTCAGCTCAAAAATATCCGGACATGTCCCATTTCCGAGACTTCCGCGTTCTTGAGGGCTTTTGCCGAGGCGGCGAGTTACGTGCACGGCGGGATCCGGGGTCTCGTCGTGCACGTGAGATCCTCTTTCGTTTCATGCCTCGGCGATGAGGGAAGGTCGAGTCGTCGGCATACCTATCACGGGGATCATGCCACGTTTCCAGGGGGAATCATGCCACGTTGCCGCCGGTGGGCGAAGGTTCCCCGATCGAGTGAATGCACCAGTGGCGACATGGAGCTGCCCGCCGAGGCGCTGAGGCGCGCCGGCGGGCAGCTGGGGGAGCTTACGGGTTGGTGTAGCCGAGGGCGTAGGTGCCCGAGCCGCTGTAGGCGTGCACGCGCCAGCGGTAGTAGCCAGCCGTGCCGGTGTAGCTCACCGTCTCGTCGGCCGCTGAGGTGGCGCCCTGCGCGACCGCCGCCCAGCTGCTGCCGTTCCACTTCTGCAGGTAGAGGTCGTAGTCGGTGCCGGTGGGGCCGTCCAGGCAGCCGCGGTGCGCGCCGGACGCCGACGAGTAGTAGTAGCTGTTGTTCGGCTGGTAGGCGCTGCCTCCGCTGGCCAGCGAACCGGTCACCGAGAACTCGTAGCCGGAGCAGCCGGTCGGCGGGGTGGTCGGCGGGGTGGTGCCACCGCCGCCGCTGGTCACCAGGGTCCTGCCGTACGCGGTGAGGATCTCGTTGACCGGCTGGAAGTACGTGGTGCCGCCGGAGGTGCAGTTGCCGGACCCGCCGGAGGTGACACCCTGCGCCTGCTGGCCGCTGAGCCACGAGCCGCCGGAGTCACCCGGCTCGGCGCACGCGTTGGTGCGGGTCAGCCCGGAGACCGAGCCCTCCGCGTAGTTGACCGTCTGGTTGTAGGCCTGCACGGTGCCGCAGCGCCAGCCGGTGGTGGAACCGGACCGGCAGATCGCCGCGCCGATCGCCGCGACCGTGGAACCGGCCACCGTCACGTTGCCGCCGGAGTAGTTGTTGACCCACGGCTGCGGAACCCAGTTCGCGTTGACCGACACCCAGGCGTAGTCGTTGCCGGGGAACGACGAGCCCTGGAAGGTGCCCTGGGCGACCCGGTTGAAGCCGGTCGTCGCGTTGCCGGTGTTGCCGCAGTGCCCGGCGGTCACGAACCCGCCGTTGACCGAGAAGCCGACCGAGCAGCGCCCGCCGCCGATGTAGTAGGCGTCGCCGCCGCGGACGTCGTAGAACAGCCGCGGCAGCGCGGCGGTGGTCTCCACCCGCACCGCGCCGGCGTCGACACCGGCGGCCTTGATGAACGCCTTGGCCGCCGTGGTGGCGCCGTGCGCCTGCACCACGACGCTGTTGGTCTTCACGTCGACGTACCAGCCCGGCACCTTGCCGGCCGGCGCCTTGGCCGCCACCGCGTCCAGCTTCTCCTTGATCAGGTCGAGCTTGGAGCCGCTGTTGGCGACGACCTTCGCGCTCGCCCCGGCGGCGGTGACCGCGGAGGCCTTGGCCGCGTCCGAGACGGCCACGACCAGTTTGTCGCCGGAGCCGAGCCAGGCGCCGGCGAACGCGGAGCCGAGCTGCTTGCGCAGGGCCAGTTCGGTACGGCTGGCGGTGTCGTCGGCGGCGATGCGCGCCCGCGCCGCCTTCTCGGTGAGGCCCAGGTCCCGTTGCATGGCGGCGAGCATCGCCGCGGAGGCGGCGTCGCCGGACGGCGCCAGCGGCGTCGCCCCGGAGGGTGCAGCGCCGGCCGGGCCGGCGGCGATGACAGCGGCCAGACCGACCGGGAGCAGGATCCCTGCTGCGGCGGTGGCGGCGACAGTACGGTTCATGGCCGTAAGGTAGCCGCCATCCATCGACAGCGTTAGATAGCTTCTGGCTTATACCACCGGGTCAGTGCGGGCCGACCGCCGTCACGGTGATCGCCGCGGTGCCGGTCTCGTCGGACGCCGCGAGGTCGACCGTGGCGTCGATGCCCCAGTCGTGGTCGCCCTCCGGGTCCTCGAAGACCTGCCGGACCGTCCACGCCGTGGCGCCCTGCTCGATGTGCAGCAGCGCCGGGCCGCGCGCCGACGGGCCGGTGCCCAGCTCGTCGTACTCCTCGTAGTACTCCTGGATGGCCTTCTGCCAGCGGTCGGCGGTCCAGCCGGACTCGGCGTCCATCTCGCCGAGCAGGTCCCAGCGGCGCAGCGCGGCCAGCTCGACCCGGCGGAACATGGCGTTGCGCACCAGCACCCGGAAGGCACGGGCGTTGCGGGTGACCGCGGGCGGCTTGTCGTCGAGGCGGACCTCCTCGACCTCGGCGCCCGGGTTCTGCAGCCGCGACCACTCGTCGAGCAGGCTGGAGTCGACCTGGCGGACCAGCTCGCCGAGCCACTCGATCAGGTCGGTGAGCTCCTCGGTGCGGGCGTCCTCGGGGACGGTCTGGCGCAGCGCCCGGTAGGCGTCGGCCAGGTAGCGCAGCACCAGGCCCTCGGAGCGGGACAGGCCGTAGAACGAGACGTACTCGGTGAAGGTCATGGCCCGCTCGTACATGTCGCGGACCACGGACTTCGGCTTCAGCTCGTAGTCGGCGACCCACGGGTGGCCGCGGCGGTACGTCTCGTACGCCGCCTCGAGCAGTTCCTTCAGCGGCTGCGGCCAGGTGACGTCCTCGAGGAGTTCCATGCGCTCCTCGTACTCGATGCCCTCGGCCTTCATGGCGTTGACCGCCTCGCCGCGCGCCTTCTGGCGCTGCGCCGAGACCACCTGGCGTGGGTCCTCCAGCGTCGACTCGATCACCGAGACGACGTCCAGGGGGTACTCGGGCGACTCCCTGTCGAGCAGTTCCAGGCAGGCCAGCGCGAACGGCGAGAGCGCCTGGTTGAGCGCGAAGTCCAGCTGCAGGTCCTCGACCAGGCGGTAGGCCCCGGAGTCGGTGCGCTCGATCACGCCACCCGCGATCAGCGCCCGGGCGATAGCCACCGTCCGGCGGATGAGCTTGCGCTGCGACGGCCGTTCCTCGTGGTTCTCGGTCAGCAGGTGGCGCAGGGCCGGGTAGGGGTCGCCGCCGCGGTTCATGACGTTGAGCAGCATCGCGTGCGACACCTGGAACGAGGAGGTCAGCGGCTCCGGCTCGGCCTCGACGAGCCGGTCGAAGGTGGGCCGGCCCCAGCCGATCGTGCCCTCCGGCGGCTTCTTGCGGACCACCTTGCGCCGCTTCTTCGGGTCGTCGCCGGCTTTCGCCAGGGCCCGCTCGTTGTCGATGACGTGCTCCGGGGCCTGCACGATCACGGTGCCGATGGTGTCGTAGCCGGCCCGCCCGGCGCGGCCGGCGATCTGGTGGAACTCGCGGGCCTTGAGCAGGCGGGTCTTGACGCCGTCGTATTTCGACAGGCCGGTGAAGAGGACGGTGCGGATCGGCACGTTGATGCCGACGCCGAGCGTGTCCGTCCCGCAGATCACCTTGAGCAGGCCGGCCTGGGCCAGGGTCTCCACCAGGCGGCGGTATTTCGGCAGCATGCCCGCGTGGTGCACGCCGATGCCGTGCCGGACCAGCCGCGACAGGGTGCGCCCGAAACCGGCGGTGAACCGGAAGTTGCCGATCGCCGCGGCGATCTTGTCCTTCTCCTCGCGGGTGCACATGTTGATGCTCATCAGCGACTGGGCGCGTTCCAGGGCGGCGGCCTGGGTGAAGTGCACGATGTAGACCGGGGACTGCTTGGTGGAGAGCAGCTCCTCGATGGTCTCGTGCAGCGGCGTCATCGCGTACTCGAACAGCAGCGGGACCGGCCGCTCGACGCTGCTGACCACCGCGGTCGGGCGCCCGGTCCGCTTGGTGAGGTCGTCGACGAAGCGGGTGGTGTCGCCGAGCGTCGCCGACATCAGGATGAACTGGGCCTGCGGCAGCTCGATCAGTGGCACCTGCCACGCCCAGCCGCGGTCCGGCTCGGCGTAGAAGTGGAACTCGTCCATCACGACCTGGCCGATGTCGGCCTCGGCGCCCTCGCGCAGCGCCAGGTTCGCCAGGATCTCCGCGGTGCAGCAGATGATCGGGGCGTCCGCGTTCACGCTGGCGTCGCCGGTGAGCATGCCGACGTTGTGCGCGCCGAAGACCGCGCAGAGGGCGAAGAACTTCTCGCTCACCAGCGCCTTGATCGGCGCGGTGTAGAAGGTGGTGCGCTCGGCGGCGAGCGCGGCGAAGTGCGCACCGGTCGCGACCAGGCTCTTGCCGGACCCGGTGGGGGTGTTCAGGATGACGTTGGCGCCGGTCGCGATCTCGATCAGCGCCTCCTCCTGGTGCGGGTACAGGGTGAGGCCCTGCTCCCCGACCCAGGCCTGGAAGGCATCGAAGACGGCGTCGGGTTCGGCGTTACCGGGAAGGCGATCGGTCAGCGTCATGATCCTGCAAGTCTGTCAGTTCGCGCCGAACGCCGCGTACAGGGGACCGGCGATGCCGCCGGCCAGACTGACGACCGCGGCGACGACCGCGATGACGGCCACTGTTCGTCTGCGCACGGGCCGCAGTCTGCCCGCCGGGGGTTGCGGCCGGGGTTGCCGTTCGGTTGCGCTCGGTGGTTAGGTTCGGCGCGTGGGATTTCCTGTACCGGCGGTGCCTTCGGACGGCGAGCGCGAGCGGGTGGCCGAGCTGCTGCAGCAGGCCTGCGGCGAGGGCCGCCTGACGCTCGAGGAGTTCAGCGTCCGGGTGGGTGAGGTCTGGGCCGCCGAGAGCGACGCCGAGCTGGCCCGGGTCACCGCAAGTCTCGCCCCGACGCCGCTGGTCGGCACGTCGCACACCGTGGAGAAGGTGATCACGGTGTTCAGCAACACCAAACGGCGCGGGCGGTGGCGGCTGCGCTCCGGGCGCCTGGGCACCTACACGGTGTTCGGCTCGACCAACATCGACCTGCGTGACCTGGCCACCGGTGCGGACGTCATCGAGATCACCGGCAGCTGTGTCTTCGGCGAGCTGAAGATCCTCGTCCCGGAGGGCGTCGAGGTCGACGTGACCGGGCTGCGGGCCTTCAGCAACCAGGAGACCCGGCTGGCGCCGGTGCCGCGGCTGCCGGGCACCCCGGAGATCCGGGTCCGGGTGACCACCTGGTTCAGCAACGTCGAGGTGCTCTCCAAGCCGGCGGCCCGCAAGGCGTGACCCGCCTCACTGCGGTTAGCCACAGGTCGGCCGTCGGCGTGCCGACAGGTCGTCCATGGCAACACGTAGGCTCTGGCTGTTCCTCGGCGCCGCCGCGATCGCCGTCGCCGTGCTGGTCGCGACGTACGACACCACGCTCGGCAACATCCTCTATCTCGGCGTCTACCTGACGCTGTGCACCGTGGCGTGGCTGGCCGTACGCCGGGTCCCGGCCGGTCCCGGGCGCCGCCCGTGGGCGCTGGTCGCCACCTCCCAGTCGCTGTGGCTGCTCGGCGACGTCATCGAGCTGTTCTACTTCTACCTGGACCAGGTTCCGCCGGTCGGGGTCGCCGACGTGTGCTGGCTGACCGGTTACCCGCTGCTGGCGGTGGCGCTGACGATGATGGCCCGCCGCCGGGCGCCGGGCCGGATGCGCGGCGCGGTGCTGGACGGGCTGACCCTGGCGGTCGCCGCGGCGATGGCGAGCTGGCAGTTCCTGATCGTGCCGAACCTCGGCACCGGGTACTCGCTGGCCGAGACGCTGGTGCCGCCGATGTACCCGATCGCGTCGGTGGTGCTGCTGACCGCCACCCTGTTCATCGCGCTGTCGCCGGGCACCCGCGGCGCGCCGACCCGCCTGCTGCTCGGCGCGGTGGTGCTCTACCTGGCCGTGGACGTCTCCTACAACGTGCTGCCGCTGTTCCTCGACTACGCCCTGGTGTCGAAGATCGGCCCGCTGATCCTGTTCGGCAACGCGCTGCTCATCGCCGCCTGCCTGCACCCCGGCCGCGACGAGCTGACCCGGGCCGGGCACCAGTCGAAGGTGCTGCACCCGTCGCGGGTGCTCTTCCTGGGCCTGGCCTTCCTGACCGCGCCGACGCTGTCGCTGATCGAGTCCGGTCTGCAGCGCAACGCCGTCGTCGCGCTGGTGGCGACCGCGCTGAGCACCGCGTTCATCCTGAGCCGCTTCACCATGGCGGTCCGCGAGCAGGAGAAGGCCCAGGCGCAGCTGGCGTTCCAGGCCCGCCACGACCCGCTGACCGGGGCGGCCAACCGCAGCGAGCTGGAGCGGGTCCTGCCGCAGCAGACCGGCCCGATCGCGGTGCTCTACCTGGACCTGGACGGCTTCAAGGAGATCAACGACCGGTACGGCCACGACGCCGGCGACCACGTGCTCACCGCGGTGGCCCGGCGGCTGTCCTCGGCCGTCCGCGGCAGCGACCTGGTGGTGCGCCTCGGCGGCGACGAGTTCGTGCTGCTCTGCCCGGACCTGCCGGAGCCGGAGGCGATCCGCCTCGCGGAGCGGGTGCTGGCCGACGTGGCCCAGCCGATCGCGTTCCGGGGCGGCACCCTCGACGTCGGCGTCAGCGTCGGCATCGCCGCCTACGGTCCCGTCGAGGCAGCCGGCGCGCCGGCCCGCGACGCCGACGTGCTTCGCACCGCCGACCGCGCGATGTACGAGGCGAAGCGCAACGGCCGCGGCCGCTGGGCGCTCGCTCAGTAGCGGTGGACGCCGCCGCGGGGCAGCGCGGCGGCACCGGGGCGTGATTACATGATTACCGGATTACCGTCTGACGGGGAGGTCAGAATGACGGTGGAGTACATCCGGTACCGCCTGTCCGGCGACCGCACGGCCGAGTTCGAGGCGGCCTATGCCCGCGCGGCGCCGTTCCTGGCCCGGGCTCCGCAGTGCGTCGACTTCGAGCTCAGCCGTTGCACCGAGGAGCCGGGCGTCTACATCCTGCGCATCACCTGGACCTCGCCGGAGGACCACCTACGGGGCTTCCGCGGTGGTGAGCTGTTCCCCGGCTTCCTCGCCGAGATCCGGCCCTATGTCGCGGCGATCGAGGAGATGCGGCACTACGAGCCCACCGCGGTGCGCGGCGCCGGCGCCTCGGTGCCCACGCTGTACGAGTGGGCCGGTGGAGCCGAGGCGTTCGAGCGGCTCACCGCGAGCTTCTACGACAGGGTCAAGGCCGACGACGTGGTGGGGCCGCTCTTCGCCCACATGGACCCGGAGCATCCGCGGCACGTCGCGATGTGGCTCGGCGAGGTCTTCGGCGGCCCGGCGCGCTACACCGGCGAGCGCGGCGGCTATCCCGCCATGCTGCGGCACCACCTCGGCAAGGCGATCACCGAGCCGCAGCGGCGCCGCTGGGTCGATCTGCTGCTCGACGCCGCCGACGAGGTCGGCCTGCCGGCCGACCCCGAGTTCCGGGCCGCCTTCGTCGGCTACATCGAGTGGGGCACGCGGCTTGCGCTGAGCAATTCCCAGCCCGGCGCCGATCCGGTACGGCGGGCGCCCGTCCCCCACTGGGGCTGGGGCGTCGCCCCGCCGTACCTCGGCTGAGCGGCCCGGTCAGGGGCTGGCGCAGGTGAGCGTGGGCGCCGACGGGCTGCCTGCGGCGACGAAGCCGAAGGTGGTCTGCCCGCCCGCGGCCAGCGCCCCGTTGTAGGCGGCGTTGCGCACCGTGACCGCCGATCCGCTGACCGCGTGCGTGCCGTTCCAGACCTGGCTGATCGTCTGCCCGGCGCCGAGACCCCAGCCGACCGTCCAGCCGTTGATCGCCGCGCTGCCCGCCTTGACCGTGACCTCGCCCTGGAACCCGCCCGACCAGGAGTTGACCGTGCGATAGGTCGCGCCGCACGCCCCCACCGGCGTGCTCGGACCGGGGGAGCTGGGCGCGGGCGAGCTGGGGCCCGGTGAGCCGGGGGAGGGCGAGCTGGGCGAGGACGGCGACGTGCCGAGCACCGGCGTCTGCCAGTCCCGCCACTCGGCCAGGTTGCCCGCCGCCCGGCTGGAGATCCGCATCGTGCCGGTGTGGCTGCCGGTGCGCAGCAGGAACTTCTGGATGGTGCGCTGCAACGGCTCACGCCACTCGGCCCGGTTGGCGCAGTGGCTGCCGTCCTGCACGTCGGACCAGTAGGTGATGTTGTCGCCCGCGCCGAGCGCCTGGTAGACCTCGGCGCCGGCCAGCGCGGCCACGCTCGCCGACCGCGGACCGAGGTTGGCGATGTGCGGGTTGTCCATGATGAACAGCCCGCGCGGCGCGACCATCGCCACCAGCTCGTGGGTGTCGACCGGCAGCCGGGTGGGGGAACCGGTGAACGAGCCGAACGCGTCACCGAGCCAGGGCTGCTCGCCGTACGCGCTGCTCAGGCTCTGTGCGCCCTCGCCGGGGATGCCGCGGAAGATCGGCACGCCGGCGCTGCCCGACTCGATCGGCATGGTCAGCGCGATCCGCTGGTCGAACGCGCCGGTGACGATGGCGCCCTTGCCGAACCGGGAGCATCCGGTGACCCCGGTGGCGTCGGCCCTCAGCACGCTGCCGCCGGACTGCTCGATCACGTCGATGATCCGGCTGACGCCCCACGCCCAGGCCACCAGCAGGCCGGTGCTGCTCGACGAGCCGTAGACGCTGTAGAACGCGCCCTGCTTGTTGCTGCGCGGGGTGCCCTCGCGGCCCACCACGTACGGGTCGTAGCTGATCACCGCGGCGCCGGCGGCCTTGATCGCGGCGGTGTCCGTGCCGAACCCGCCGAGGACGACCACGGCCGGGAAGGGGCCGGTGCCGCTCGGCAGCTCGACCCGGGCCGTGAAGCTCGCGCTGCGGCCGCTGTCGGCCACGGTGACGGTGATGCCGGTGGACGAGACCGTCCCGGTGACGCTTGCCGGCTTGGCGGGCTTGGTGCCGTAGACGAATTTCTCGGCGAGCCGTTTGATCTCCTCGCGGCGGCATCGCCAGTCCGTGGTGGAGGTGATCCGGCTGCCGTTGATCCGGGTGAAGGGGTCGGGGAGCCGGGTGACGGTGGGCAGCGCGCCGGCCTCGGGCAGGGCCGGGACCGGGCAGTCGGCGCCCTCGTTCTCGACGCCCGCCGCCCGCGCGGGGCTGATGGTGAGGGCGAGGGCGCCGACGAGGGCCGCCGTCGTCACCGCGATGAGCCGTCTCACAGAGGCGCTCCTTCCGGGGAACGGGGATTTGGGGAGCGCTCCCATGTCATCGCGCCAATCGAAACATGTCAATAGAAGGGCGAAACTTCCGAACTCATCAGAGAGTCATGGAGGCTGGTCCGCGTGCCAGCAGCCTCTTCGAAACTTCCGGAACTGCCGCCGTGATAGGTGACGGTGTGGAGCGCACCGCAGCTCAGGGCCGTCGAGCCGGGTCTTGCCGAAAACGTTTTCGTACGCGAGGGTGGGCCGCGCGACATAGATGTCCGGCTATCCGGCAGGCGTCCCCCAACGGCTGCCGGGAAATGGAGTCCCCACCATGCAGCCTGCCCGCGCCCGAACACGACGGCTGTTGCTCGTCGTTGCGGCCGCACTCACCCTGCTCACCGGTGTTTCCCTGGTCCCGCAGGTGATGAACACGGCGTCCGCGGCCGCCAAGACCGTCTACATCCCCGCTCGCTGGACCCAGACCGGCGAGGTGCCCTGGGCCGCGAACCGCACCCGCGAGTCGGACAACTTCATCCTGCTCTGGGGTGAGAAGTCCGGCACCAACCCGGCGGCCGCGCCGTCGCCCTACACCTTCGACCCGAACAACATCATCACCCAGCTGGAGAACCTGTACCGGTTCTACATCAGCACCATGCAGTTCACGCCGGAGACCGGCCTGCTGGCCCAGCACAAGATCATTGTGATCATCACGAACACCTGGAACCGCACCGAGCTGAACGCCTGGGCCACGGGCGGCTCGGTGGACGGCCGGGTCGGCGTCATCAACGTCGCCCCCGGCGCGGCCCTGCCCGGCTCCTGGGGCCTGGCCCACGAGCTGGCGCACGTGTTCCAGAACTACACGTTCCTGGGCCGCTCCGGTTACGGCTTCACCGACGCCTCGGCCGGCACGTTCTGGGAGACCAGCGCCGAGTTCATGGCCATGCAGGCGCTGCCCACCACCGCGGCCGGCGACCTGACCCGGTGGCTGCGCTCGGAGAACCTGTACTACAGCTCCAGCCGCCACCACTACGGCAACTGGATGCTCGCGCAGTACATCAAGGACCGTGACGGCCTGGCCATGTTCAACCGGATCTGGAACGAGGCCCGCACCACCGAGCACCCCCTCGAAACCTACCGGCGGATCGCCGGGATCACCCAGGCCGAGCTGAACCGCCGGATCGGCGAGTACGCGACCCGCACGGTCACCTACGACTTCGGCAACCGGTCGACGCTGATGCCGTTCCTCAACAGCGTCTACGGCGCCGGGTTCCTCAACGCCTACAACGGCGGCAACGTGGAGGCCGTCGACCAGGGGCAGAGCCACTACCGGATCAACGCCCGGGTGGCGCCCGCCGACTACGGCTTCAACAAGATCAAGCTGGTGCCGTCGAGCGACGGGGCGGTCGTCAAGCTGCGGCTCAAGGGGCACGCCGAGACCGGCGCCACCGGCTGGACGTTCGGCCTGGTCGCGGTCCGGGGCGGCACGCCGCGCTACTCGCCCCTGCACACCGGCACGGACGGTCAGATCGACTTCCCGCTGCAGAGCGGGGAGACCGAGGTGTGGCTGGTGGTCACCGGCACGCCGGCCGCGGTGCCGCACTACGGCTTCCTGGACGGCTACCCCGAGGCGCGCCGGTTCCCGTACGAGTTCCGGGTGTCCGGGGCGACGCCGTCCGGGTTCGAGCCCGGATACGTCAAGCCGGCCGCGACCAACGGCGGGCGCTGGCACGCCAACGGCGGCGGCTGGGTGGGCCCGAACGCGAACGTGGCCGCCACCGCGTACGTCGGCCCGAAGGCGGCGGTGATGGCCGGCACGGTCACCGGCAACGCCCGGATCGAGGGCCTGGGCTGGGTCAACGGCGGCACCGTCGGCGGCAACGCGGTGGTCAAGGACAACGCCCTGATCCAGAGCGGCGCCAACCTGTCCGGCAGCGTGGTGGTCGGCGGGGACGCCGAGATCGCCTTCGCGTGCGGGTCGGGCACGTACCTGATGTTCAACCCGGACCGGCGCTGCGACGGCGGCGGCGGGGAGGCCGACGTCAACCCGTCGTTCAGCGCGTTCCCCAGCGCCGAGCTGGCGATCAACGGCGGCACCACGAACCCGCCGCCGGCCGCCGGCAACCTGGCCCGCACGGCAAGCGCGACCGCGTCGTACACCTCGCCGTGGGAGTCGGTGGCCGCGCTCAACGACGGCCTCGACCCGGCGTCCTCCAACGACACGGTCAACCCTCGCTGGGGTACGTGGCCGGAGAGCGGCTCGCAGTGGGCGGAGCTGACCTGGCCGAGCGCGGTCACGCTCCAGCGCGCCCAGGTCTACCTCTTCGACGACACCGGCGGGGTGCGCCTGCCCTCGTCCTGGAAGCTGCAGCACTGGACCGGCAGCGCCTACGCCGACGTGCCCGGCGCGAGCGGCTATCCGGTGGCCGCGAACGGCTACCAGACCGTCACCTTCACCTCGGTGAGCACCACCCGGCTGCGGGTCGTGCTGCAGTCCAGCGGCACGAGCTCGGTCGGCCTGCTGGAGGTCAAGGCATTCACCTCCTGACATGAATTTGCCGCGCGGTTGAGTTCTCGAAAACGTCTTCGCCGAGATCTCCCGCCGCCGGCTCCTGCAATACGGTGCCGCCGCGGCCGGCGCGACCCTCGTGGTCCCCGCCGGACCCGCCGCGGCGGCACCGCCCCCGCCCCTCGTCCACGGCCTGCCCGTTCCCAAGTCGTGGCGCCGTGCCGTTCACCCTGGACCAGGTCGACCTTGAGCCGCCGAAGAACAACTGGATCGGCCGCTCCCAGTACGGCGACGCGGGGCGGAAAGGCGCCGTCGACGGCTTCCACCTCGTCGACCGGGCGCTCACCGCCGAGGAGCTCGCCACCCTGGCCGCCGGCGGGGATCTGCACGGCAACCCCGCCTGGTACCGGTTTCGACGAGACTTCCGGCACCACCATCGCCGACCCCACCGGCACGACCTTCCTCGACGCGCTCTGGGCGGACGCCCCGTTCCCCAGCCGCCGCGCCTTCCAGCGGGCGGTCGCCGCCACCGCCCGGCGCTGGGAACGCGCCGGCCTGCTCAGCCCGGCCGAGTCCGCCACGGTGCGCGCCGCCGCCTGAACGCGGCCCGGACATCGTCCTTACCGGGCGCTTACATCGACGGGCTACGTTCCCGGACATGACCGATCGCCGTCAGGTGGCGCACCTGCTTCGCCGGCTCACGTTCGGGCCGACCTCGGCCGAGGTGGACGCGGGCGTCCGGGCCGGCTACGACGCGACCCTCGCGGCGCAGCTGCGCCCGGCCGCGCCACCGGCCGACGCGCCGTCGGCCGCCGACCCGGTGGCCGCGCTCGGGCCGGACGCCGCCCGCGCGGACCGGCAGAAGGCCCGCAAGGCGCAGCGCGAACAGGTCGACGAGACGATCCGCTGGTGGCTGCGGCGGATGGCCGGCGGCGGGGCGGCGGAGAAGCTGGTCTTCTTCTGGCACGGGCACTGGGCGACCAGCGTCCGCAAGGTGCGCTCCGCCCCGCTGATGCTCGCCCAGCAGCAGACCTTCCGCCGGTACGGCACCGGCGACACCGGGCCGCTGGTCCGGGCGATGCTGCGCGACCCCGCCCTGATCCTCTGGCTCGACGGGCAGAAGAACACCCGCAAGGCGCCGAACGAGAACCTGGCCCGCGAGGTCATGGAGCTGTTCACGCTGGGCGTCGGCGCGTACTCCGAGGACGACGTGAAAGCCGGCGCCCGGGTGCTCACCGGATGGCAGGTCGACCGGGCCACCGGCACCGCCCGGCTGGTCGCGCGGCGCCACGACGACCAGCCGGTCACCCTGCTCGGCCGGACCGGCACGTTCGACGTCGACTCGTACGCGGACCTGCTGGTGCGGCACGAGGCCCACGTCCCGTTCCTGGTGCAGCGGCTGTGGGTGCGCTACGGCTCGGGCGTGGCGCCACCGGCCGAGGTGTCGGCGCAGGTGGCCGCCGCGGGACGGGACACGACCGCGCTGCTCGGGGCGGTGTGCCGCGATCCCGGGTTCGCCGCGACCGCCGGCACGCTGGTCAAGCAACCCGTCGAGTGGCTGGTCGGGGCGGTGCGCCAGCTCGGCGTACCGATGGAGGAGGTGAAGGCCGAGCAGCTGCTGCGCCCGCTCGGGCAGATGCCGCTGCGGCCGCCGTCGGTCGGCGGCTGGCCGGTCGGCGCCGCCTGGCTGACGACCTCGTCCACGCTGGCCCGGCTGCGGGCCGGGCAGCGGCTGGCGGCGCTCGCGCCGACCGCCGCGGACCGGCTGACCGGCGCCGACCGGCTGGAGGCCCTGGCGGACCTGCTGGTCGTCGACGGCTGGAGCGACCGGACGCGCGACGCGCTGACCAGCGTGAAACAGCCGGGCCGGCTGCTCGCCCTCGGCCTGGCCAGCCCCGAGTACGCGGTGCACTGAGGAGACCTGTCATGGACACCATCACCCGGCGCCGGTTCCTGGTCGCCAGCGGGGTCGCCGCCGGAGCCGCGGCGACCGCCTACGGGCTCAACGAGATCCTGGCCACCGCCGGCGACCGTGACCCGGCCGCGAGGACTCTCGTGCTGGTCACCCTCTACGGCGGCAACGACGGGCTCGGCACGGTCATCCCGTTCGCCGATCCGGCCTACGCCGCGGCCCGCCCCGGCGTCAGCTACCAGCCGGACGAGGTGCTGAGACTCGACGAGACCGTCGGCCTGAACCCCGGCCTGGCCGGGCTGCACCGGCTCTACGGCGCCGGGAGACTCGCGATCGTGCGCGGCGTCGGCTATCCGCGGCCGAACCGCAGCCACTTCCGGTCGATGGACATCTGGCAGACCGCGCAGCCGGACCGGCCGGGCACCTCCGGCTGGCTGGGCCGCTGGCTCGACACGACCGGCGGCGACCCGCGCCAGGCGGTGTCGTTCGAACCGGTCCTGCCGCCGCTGCTGGCCGGCACGGTCAGCGCGGGCGCGACCATCCCCGGCGGCGTGCTCCAGCTGCCCGGCGGGCTCACCCCCGCCACGCTGAGCAAGCTCGGCACGCCGGCCGCGGGCGAATCGCCCGCCGCGGCCCGCGCCGCGGCCTGCTTCGCCGACCTGATGCGGCTGCAGGACCTGATGAGACAGGTCGCCGAGGGTACGCGGGACGACACCGAATCCGACGACGAGCAGACCCCGGCGACCGCCACCGGCGGGGCCGCGCCCCCGCTGGACCAGCAGCTCGCCCTGGTCGCCCGCTGCGTCGAGGCCGGCGCCGCCACCCGGGTCTACTCGGTCTCGCAGGGCGGCTTCGACCTGCACGCCGACGGCAAACAGGCCCAGCAGGCGCTGTTGGCGAAGGTGGACGAGCCGCTCGCCGCGTTCGCCGACCGGATGGCCGGCAAAGGGGTGGTCGTCGCGGTCTACTCCGAGTTCGGCCGCCGGGTCCGGGCCAACGCCTCCGACGGCACCGACCACGGCACCGCCTCCGACATGTTCCTGCTCGGCGACGGCATCCGCGGCGGCCTGCACGGCGAGCCGCCCAGCCTCACCGACCTCGACGACGGCGACCTGAAACACACGGTCGACTTCCGCGACGTCTACGCGACGCTGCTCGACGGGGTGCTCGGCAGCGACCCGCAGCGCATCCTGGACGGCTGGTCCGGCCGGCTGGCAGGGGTCTACCGTGCTGATTCATGATCTTGGCGTTGTCCGGGTTCGCGCTCATCGCGGCGATCGTGCTGACCGGGTGGGCGCTCGGCCGCTGGGGGCGGCTGCCGGACGACGCCGGGACTGTGCTCGGCGCGGTGGTCTACACGGTGCTCGCCCCGTGCCTGCTGTTCACCGGCGTGGCGGCCGCCGACCTGACCCTGCTGTTCACCCGGTCGCTGCTGGTGATCGCCCTCGCTTCCGGGCTCTGCTTCGCGATCTTCGCGCTGCTGTTCCGGCGGCGTGATCCCGGCACCCGGATCCTCGGAGCGCTGGCCGGCGGATACACCAACGCCAACTACATCGGGCTGCCCATCGCCACCTACGTGCTCGGGGACGCCGCGCTGGTCGTACCGATCATCCTGGTGCAACTGCTGCTGATCACACCGGTCACGCTGGTGCTGCTGGAACTGACCGCGACCGGCCGTGCCTCCTGGCGCACGGCCGTGGCCGGCCCCGTACGCAATCCGTTGATCCTCGCCGTGCTCGCCGGCGTCGTGGTGTCGGTGACCGGCGTGCGCGTGCCCGCGCTGCTCGCCGCCCCGGTCGGCGCGCTCGGCCAGGCCGCGGTGCCGCTGGTGCTGCTCGCCTTCGGCATGTCGCTGTCGCGCCGCTGGGTCCTGGAGGCGGGCCCGGACCGGCCGCTGACGGTGGTCGCGGTCGCCTTGAAGGTCGCGGTCATGCCGCTCCTGGCCTTCCTGTTCGCGCAGGCCGTCGGCCTGCCGCACGCCGCGACCTACGCGGTGACCGTCCTGGCGGCGCTGCCCACCGCGCAGAACGTCTTTCTGTACGCCCAGCAGTTCCGCACCGGCGTGACGCTGGTCCGCGACGCCGTGTTCCTGTCCACGCTCTGCTGCCTGCCGGTGATGCTGCTGATCGCCGCTCTGCTCGCCCGGTGATCCGCGGTGCCGGGTGTGCCCTTGGTCATGGTCGCCGGCGCTCACCCATGGTTATGGTCACCGCCATGCTGCCGTTCGATGCCGTGCTCTTCGACTGCGACGGGGTGCTCGTCGACTCCGAACACATCACGAACGGTGTGCTCCGTTTGATGCTGCACGAACTCGGCTGGCAGGTGTCCGAGGCGGACTGCTTCCGGCTCTTCGTCGGCCGGGCGCTGCGGGACGAGACCGCCGTGATCACCGCGCACACCGGCTTCACCGTGACCGACGAGTGGCTCGAGGAGTTCCGTAAGCGCCGCAACGACGCCCTCACGCTCGACCTGCTGCCGATCCCCGGAGCGGTCGCCGCCGCGCGGGAGGTCGACCGGCTCTACCGTGGCCAGCTGGCCTGCGCCAGCGGCGCCGACCGGCACAAGGTCGAGTTGCAGCTCGCCAAGGTCGGCCTGGACGCCGTGTTCGCCGGCAAGATCTTCAGCGGCATGGAGACGCCCCGCAGCAAGCCCGCCCCGGACGTCTATCTGGCCGCCGCGGCCGCGCTCGGCGTCGACCCGGCCCGCACCGCCGTCATCGAGGACACCCCGACCGGCGTCCGCGCCGGCGTGGCCGCCGGCGCGACGGTCTTCGGTTACTGCCCGCCGGGAAGCCTGTCCCACAACCCGCCGCAGGTCCTGCTGGACGCCGGCGCGGCGCACACCTTCCCCGACATGGCCGGCCTGCCCGCGCTCCTGGCGGCCCTGCCCGCGCCCCGCCCCGGTGGATCACCCCGGCCGACGCCGTAGTGGCACGATGATCGGCATGATCGATGCCGACCGTTCGCTCGCTGACATCCGCCGCCAGATCGACGCCATCGATGCCGAGGTCGTCCGCCGCCTGGCGGACCGGGAGCGGCTGGTGCGTGCCGCCGCCGCGTTCAAGACCGATGAGCGGGCGGTGCGGGCGCCGGCCCGGGTCGAGGAGGTGATCGCCAAGGTGCGGGCCCTCGCGGCCGAGGCCGGGGCGTCCCCGGAGGTGATCGAGCGGGTGTACCGGGCGATGATCGGCGCGTTCATCGATCTGGAGCTGGCCGAGCACCGGCAAGCCGGACAGGGGTGACCCGGGCGCGGTCACGTCCGGGGGGTTGACTCCTCGAACAGGAGCAGGGTGCGGGTGCTGTTGACGCCCGGCATGCCCTGGATCTCGTCGAGCACCAGGTGCCGTAGCTCGGTGTTGTCGGCGACCCGCACCAGCAGGATGACGTCGAAGTCGCCGCCGACCAGGCCGATGTGGACGACGCCGGGCAGGGCGTGCAGCCGGGCCAGGACCTCGCGCCAGTTGGCCTGCTGGAGGTTGAGCGTCACATACGCCGCGGTGGTCAGGCCGGCGGCGACCGGGTCGACGTCGGCGTGGTAGCCGCGGATCACCCCGGTCTCCTGCAGCCGGGACACCCGCGAGTAGGCGTTGGCCCGGGAGATGTGCAGTTTCTCGGCGAGGGTCCGCATGGACATCCGCCCGTCCCGGCTGAGCTCGGTGAGGATCCGCCGGTCGGTGTCGTCGAGCACGCTGGCCACCTGTCTCGCCGGCGGGGCGGCCACCGCCCCGAAGTTGGACGATCGGCCCCCAATCATGGCGGTCGGTGGAACATTATCTCGGCTTTGCGCCGGATATGGCGTTCAATTGGCACGGGGAACAGAATCCGTTCATGACACGTGACGCAGCTCACCTGCTGCCGTCCACGGTGCCGGTGACGCTCATCGACCCGGACGGCGACCCCGTTCCGCAGGTCGGCCACGACCTGCCCGACTCTGAGGCACTCGTACGCGCGTTCGCCGCCCTGGTTGCGGCCCGACGATTCAACGATCAGGCGTACGCGCTGGTCCGGCAGGGCCGGCTGGCCGTCTACCCGTCCTCGCACGGGCAGGAGGCCTGCCAGGTCGCCGCGGCGCACGTCCTCGCCGACGGTGACTGGCTGTTCCCGACCTACCGGGACACCGCGGCCGTCGTCGCCCGCGGCGTCGACCCGGTGCAGACGCTGACCCTGCTCAAGGGCGACTGGCACAACGGCTACGACCCCACCGAGACGCACGTGGCACCGCTGGCCACGCCGCTCGCCACCCACCTGCTGCACGCCGTCGGCGTCGCCCACGCGGCCCGGCTGCGCGGCGAGGACACGGTGGTGATGGCGATCTGCGGCGACGGCGCGACCAGCGAGGGCGACTTCCACGAGGCGCTGAACTTCGCCGCCGTCTTCCGCGCCCCGGTCGTCTTCCTCGTGCAGAACAACGGCTACGCGATCTCGGTGCCGCTCGACCGGCAGACCGCGGCGCCGTCGCTGGCGCACAAGGGCATCGGGTACGGCATCCCGGGCGAACGTGTCGACGGCAACGACGTGGCCGCGCTGCTCAGCGTGCTCGGCGCCGCGGTCGGGCGGGCCCGCGCGGGCGAGGGACCGCAGCTCGTCGAGGCGCACACCTACCGGGTGCAGGCGCACACCAACGCCGACGACGCCGGCCGCTACCGCACCGACGACGAGGTGACCCCGTGGCTCGCCCGGGACCCGATCACCCGCGTGGAGACCTATCTGCGGGGGCGCGGGCTTCTCGACGACGACAAAGCAGCGGCGTACGCGGAAACCGCCGAACGTCTCGCCGAGCGGATGCGGGCCGGCCTGAACGCGGACGTGCCCGCCGACTACCGCGACCTGTTCGCGCACGTCTACGCCGAACCCACCCCGCAGCTGCGGGAACAGCAGGCGCTCGTCGCCGACGAGCTGGCCCGGGAGGTGCGCTGATGGCGCCGGAGAAACTCACCATGGCCGGCGCGCTCAACCGGGCGCTGCGCGACGCGATGCACGCCGACGACTCGGTGCTCGTCTTCGGTGAGGACGTCGGCACCCTCGGCGGCGTCTTCCGGATCACCGACGGGCTGACCGCGGAGTTCGGCGACCAGCGGTGCTTCGACACGCCGCTCGCCGAGTCGGGCATCCTCGGCATGGCGATCGGGATGGCCATGAACGGCATGCGTCCGGTCGTGGAGATGCAGTTCGACGCGTTCGCCTACCCGGCGTTCGAGCAGCTGGTCAGCCACGCGGCCAAGATGCGCAACCGGACCCGGGGGCGGGTGGGGCTGCCGATCGTGATCCGGGTGCCGTACGCCGGAGGCATCGGCGGGGTGGAGCACCACTGCGACTCCTCCGAGGCGTACTACGCGCACACGCCGGGCCTGCACGTGCTCGCCCCGTCCGGTCCGGGGGACGCCTACGGGCTGCTGCGCCAGGCGATCGAGTCGGACGACCCGGTGGTCTTCCTCGAACCCAAGAAGCTGTACTTCTCCCGGGCCGAGGCGGATCTCGCGTCACCCGTACCCCCGATCGGCAAGGCCGTGGTGTGCCGCGCCGGAACCGACGCGACGCTGATCGCCTACGGACCGGCGGTGCCGGTCGCGCTGGAGGCGGCCGAGGCCGCCGCGCAGGAAGGCCGCAGCCTGCAGGTGGTCGATGTGCGGTCGATCGTGCCGTTCGACGACGAGACGGTGTGCGCGGCGGTGCGCTCGACCGGGCGTGCCGTGGTGGTGGCCGAGGCGGCCGGGTTCGCCAGCGTCTCCTCGGAGATCGCGGCCCGGGTGATGGAACGCTGCTTCCACTCGCTGCACGCGCCGGTCCGGCGGGTCACCGGGTTCGACATCCCCTACCCGCCGCCGAAGCTCGAACACTTCCAGCTGCCCTCGGTGGACCGGATCCTGGACGCCGTCGACGACCTGCAATGGGAGGAGTCGTGACCGCGCACGTCTTCACGCTGCCGGACCTCGGTGAGGGGCTGACCGAGGCGGAGATCGTCCGGTGGCTGGTCGCGGACGGTGACGAGATCCAGGTCGATCAGCCGGTGGTGGAGGTGGAGACCGCGAAGGCGGTGGTCGAGGTGCCGTCGCCGCACGCCGGCCGGGTGGCGACCCGGCACGCGGTGGAAGGGGCCACCCTGGATGTCGGGGCGCCGCTGCTCACGGTCGCGGATGCGGACGAGGGCTCCGGCAACGTGCTGGTGGGGTACGGCACGAAGCCGGGCGCCGGCGGGTCCCGCCGGCATCGGCGTCCTCGCGCTGCCGCCTCACGTGCCGTCGATGCTCCTGCTCCCGCTTCGCCTACCGGGCCTGCTTCGCCTGCTCTCGCTTCGCCTGTCGTTCCTGCGTCGCCTGCTCTTGCCGCTTCGGCCGGCGTCGCTGCGGCTCCGGTGGCCGGGGCGCCGTTGGTGGCTTCGCCGCTGGTGCGGCGGCTCGCGCGGCGGGCCGGCGTGGATCTGTCCACGATTCGGGGCACCGGTCCGGGCGCGGTGATCACCCGGAGGGATGTAGAGGCGGCGATGGCCGCCGCGGCGGCGGTTCAGGCCGCTCCGGCGATGCCGCTTTCGGCCGCTCCGGCGATGCCGCCTTCGGCCGCTCCGGCGGCGTCGCTTTCGGCGGCGTCGGTGCCTGCGCCGCGTGCGGCCGGGCCGGGGGAGCGGCGGGTGCCGCTCAACGGCTTCCGCAAGGCGGTGTCGACGGTGCTCTCGCGCAGCCGCGCGGAGATTCCGGAAGCCACCGTGTGGGTGGACGTCGATGCCACCCCATTGTGGGAGCTGCGCGAACGCACCCGCGGCGACGCGGGTGCCCCCGGGCTGCTCGCCTACGTCGCCCGGTTCGTGGTCGCCGCGTTGCGGGAGTACCCGGTGTTCAACGCCCGCCTGGACACCGAACGCCAGGAAGTCGTCGAACTGGACGAGATCAACCTCGGCGTCGCGGTGCAGACCGATCGCGGACTGGTGGTGCCGGCCGTGATGGGCGCGCAGACCATGACGGCCATCCAGCTGGACGCGGCGATCCGGGAGACGACCGGCCGGGCGCGGCGCAACGAGTCCACGCCGGGCGAGCTCACCGCGGGCACCTTCACGCTGAACAACTACGGCGCGTTCCGGGTGGACGGCAGTGCCGCGATCATCAACCACCCGCAGGTCGCGATCCTCGGACTGGGGCGGATCATCGACCGGCCGTGGGTGGTGGACGGGGCGCTGACCGTACGGAAGATCACCCAGCTGTCGTTCGTCTTCGACCACCGGGTCTGTGACGGTGGGGCAGCCGCCGGCTTCATGCGTGCCGTCGCCGACGCGATGGAGGACCCGCTGAAGGCCCTGGCCCGGCTGTAGCCGCCGGCGGGCGGGAGCCTCGAGGGCTCCCGCCCCGCTGGACGGCCGTGGTTACCGTGTGGACTGTGGACGGTGACGGGGATTACAGCTACGACGCCAGTGATTGGCCGTCCGGCACGGACGGCGGCGGGCGATCCACGCGGTGGGACGACCCGACGTTGCGCAGGATCGACAGTTTCCCGATCAGCAGCCTGCGGACCTTCAGCATCATGGTCATGTTCTTCGGCTGGACGCCCATCGTCCTGCTCACCGAGGAGCACCACAGCTGGAACGACGAGCACGCCTTCTGGTGGCGGCTCACGCTGTTCGGCTGGATCGCCTGCACAGCGATCGTGTCGATCATCGCGCTGACCGAGAAGATCGCGTTCCAGCGTTACCGGCGCCGGCTGACCGCAGAGCCTCCGGCCTGACGTCAGAGCCGTTGCAGGTCGCTGAGGGCCTCGGCGATCGGGGTGGCGCCGGCGTTGAACCGGACGGTGCGGCCGATCGTCACCGGGTCCTGCAGCGCCCGCAGCACCACTGCGGCCACGTCGGCGCGGCCGACCGAACCAGCGACCGCGCCCTGCTCGGCGGTTTCGATCCGGCCGGTCGGCGGGTCGTCGGTGAGGCGGCTCGGGCCGAGGATCGTCCAGTCGAGGCGGGTGCCCGTGAGGTGGGCGTCGGCGGCGGCCTTCGCCTGCGCGTACGGATAAAAGGGGTTCTCCGGCGGGACGCCGTGGTCGATGCGCGCGCCGAAATAGGACACCATCAGGTAGCGCCGCGCGCCGGCGCGCGGCGCGGCGTCCATCGAGCGGATCGCCGCGTCCCGGTCCACCGCATAGGTCCGGGCCGGGTTGCCGCCACCGGCGCCGGCCGACCAGATGATCGCGTCGTGGCCGGTGAACAACTCGGCCAGCTCCTCGACGCTGAGCCGCTCGACGTCCGCAACCAGCGCGGACGCGCCGGAAGCGGCCACGTCGTCCTGGTGCTCGGGATTGCGGAAGATCGCAGTCGTCTCATAGCCGGCGTCGACGAGCAGGGGCAACAGCAGCCGGGCCACCTTTCCGTGCCCACCGATGACGACGACACTGCCGGTACTCGACTGATCCATTCTGCCCAGGCTACGCGCCGCCGCCGGATTCGCGGGTGCGCAGCCCCGTGACGAGAAGCGCGACCAGGCGGCGGGCGTCGTAACGCGGGTCGCCGGCGCCGATGCAGAGGTTGCCGACGCCACGCATCAGCTGGAACGCGTCCACGTCGGAGACGATCTCGCCGGCGGCGGCCTCCAGCAGATGAGCGCAGACCGGGACCAGGCGGTCGAGGAAATAGGCGTGCAGGGTCTGGAACGCGGCGTCGTCGGACTGCAGCGCCTCGGCCAGGCCGTGCTTGGTGATCAGGAAGTCGACGAACAGGTCGATCCAGGCGGCCAGGGCGGCGTGCGGGGTCGCGCTGCGCTCCAGCAGTGCGGGGCCCGCCTCGGCGCAGGCCTCCACCTGGTGCCGGTAGACGGCGACGATCAGGTCGGCCCGGGTGGGGAAGTGGCGGTAGATCGTGCCGACGCCGACCCCGGCGCGGGCGGCGATGTCGCGGACCGGGACGTCGACCCCGGAGGCGACGAAGGCGGCGGCGGCCGCGTCCAGCAGGGCCTGCTGGTTGCGGCGGGCGTCGGCGCGTTTCTTCGTCTCCGTCATGAAGGCCTCCGTCGGTTGCTAAACGGAACCGTGTTCCGTATCGTGGTTTCCGGAACGTGGTTCCGCTTATAGGATGCCAGAAGGGAACAGCCATGCAGTACCGCACCCTGGGCCGTACCGGCGTACAGGTCAGCAGCCTCGCCCTCGGCGCCATGAACTTCGGCGCGATCGGGCGCACCACCGTCGACGAGGCCACCGCGATCGTCGACGCCGCCCTCGAAGCCGGCATCAACCTGATCGACACCGCCGACCGGTACAGCGCCGGCGAATCGGAAGAGATCGTCGGCAAGGCCATTGCCGGCCGCCGCGACGACATCGTGCTGGCCACCAAGGCGACCATGCCGATGGGCGACGACCGCAACCGGCAAGGTGGGTCACGCCGGTGGATCGTCACCGCGCTCGACGACAGCCTGCGGCGCCTCGGCGTCGACCACGTCGACCTCTACCAGATGCACCGGTGGGATCCGCGGACCAGCGACGAGGAGACCCTGTCGGCGCTCACCGACCTGCAGCGGGCCGGGAAGATCCGCTACTTCGGGTCGTCGACGTTCCCGGCCTACCGCATCGTGCAGGCCCAGTGGGCGGCCCGGGAGATGCGCCTGAGCCGGTACGTCACCGAACAGCCCAGCTACTCGATCCTGCAACGCGGCATCGAAGCGCACGTGCTTCCGGTCACCGAGGAGTACGGCATGGGCGTGCTGGCGTGGAGCCCGCTGGCGTCGGGCTGGCTGTCCGGGGCGGTGCGGGAAGGGCAGGACATCACCACCCACCGGTCCGCGGTCCTGCCGGAACGTTTCGACCTCAGCGTGCCCGCCAACCGGGCCCGGCTCGAGGCGGTCGAGAGGCTGGTGAAAGTCGCGGACGAGGCCGGGCTGAGCCTGATCCAGCTCGCGCTCGGGTTCGTGATGGCGCACCCCGGCGTGACCAGCGCGATCATCGGGCCGCGCACGATGGACCACCTGCGGTCCCAGCTGGCGGCGGCGGACACGGTGCTCACCGCCGACGTGCTGGACGCGATCGACGAGATCGTCGCGCCGGGCGTGGATCTGGCGGCGCACGAGAAGTTCGACGCGCCTCCGGCGTTGCTGGACGCCACCTTGCGGCGCCGCTGATCAGCTGCTGGCCGCCACCTTGCGGCGCCGCTGATCGGCTGTTGGCCGCCGTCCTGCGGCGTTTGCCGATCGGTAGCTAGTCGCCCATCTCGCGGCGCTGCTGAACAGCGCGGTGGAGAAGTTGTGCCTCTGCTGCTGAGCGGGCAATGCCCGTGAAGTCCGCGCCGTTCGAAGATCGACGCGTGGCGTGCGGCTGGTTACAGCATGCGGTGCATGATGTGCAGGCCGACCGGTCCATGCACGGGATGGTCGAAGGCCTCCGGCACTGTTCCCAGGACGGTGAAGCCGAGCGATCGCCACAGGGCGACCGCCGGGTTGGTGGCGACGACCGCGTTGAAAACCATCGCCCGGTAGCCGTCCCGCTTGGCCTCGCCAAGTACGTGCTCGGCCAGGCGGCGGCCGACTCCCCGCCCGCCGAAGGCCGGATCGACCATGAACCCGGCGTTGGCGACCGCGGCGGCCGGCCCGCCGTAGTTGGGTTTGACGTAGGCGGAAGCCACGATGCGCCGGCTTTCCGGGCCGGTCTCGCTGGTGGGGCCGCTGTCGATCTCCACGACGAAGACGCGCGCGGAGGGTCCCATCCAGAGACGCCGCGCCTCGTCCTCGGGGGTCTGCCGGTCCCAGGCGTAGGTCTCACCCGCGCTGACGATCTCCTGCCAGAACGGCCAGATCCGCGGCCAGTCGGACGGCACAGCATCGCGTATGAGCATGAGGAAGCACGTTACCGGCGGCTCCCCGCCGGCTCATGCCACTCCGGCGCGGACACCCACGCGGTCCGGGTCGTCTCGCGGGTGGCGGCCTGCTCGTAGACGGCCGCCGTCAACCAGGCACGCGCCAACTGGTGGACGTCGTGCGGGTCGAGGCGGCCGAAGACGTCCCTGGTCCGGCGCACTCCCGCCGCGCCGAGCCCGGCCAGGACGGCGGCCGCGGCACCGAGATGCGCGTCGCTCAGGCGGCGCGCATCCTCGCCGACCCCGGCCAGCAGCGCGGCCCGGCCGCCCGAGACGACGCGCTCGAGGTGATGGCGCAGCAGGTGCAGCGGCGGCGCGGCCGGGTCGGCCTCGGGAATGCTCGGGCCAGCCATGCTGGATAGGCCAGGGTCGGCTGCCGGTGGTGGGGTGTTGCCCAACGGTCGTGGCGTGGGGTCAGCTTCCAGATCGGCGCGGTTGAGCGGGCCGGCCCCCAGATCCACGTGTCCGCCGTGCCGGGCCGCCAGCCACGGCGCGGCGAAGGCCAGGCCGGCCACCCGCCGCGGCCCGGCGAAACGGCCGACGAGGCGCACCGGCCGCCCAGCAGCGTGGGTGGCGAGCAGCCGGAGGTTGGCCACATAGGGCAGTGCCGGGTCCTCCAGCGGCGCGGTCACAACGACGATTCCGCCCGGCATCGTGGCGGGCCCGTCGTTGTCGGGCTCGGCCGCCGCCAGGTGGTCGGCGGTCAGGCTCGTTCGGATGTCCAGGAGCAGCCCTCGGCGGTCGGCGCCGAGAATGTTGCCGTCGAGGAAAGCGAGGTCGTGCCCGGCGTGACGCTCCTGTGCCGGGAGATCGGCCGCAGCGAGCCAGCGGTCGACCTGGGCGGGCAGACCGGTCTGCCAGAGCGCGTCGAGCGGCGCTGCGAACCAGCCGCTGCCCGAAGCCGCCACGGCCTGACGGGCGCGGCCGTGGCTGAGGCGGCCGGCCGCCGACGCGTGGGCGTTGATCGCCAGCAGCCCGCTGCGCGAGAGCTCACGATGGCTGAGCCGCACCTCACCGAGATCCACCGAAGCCCGGACGGCGGAGACGGCAACGGCCGGGTCTGCCGGCTTGACGTCGGAGACCACCCAGACGCGGCCGCGGGCATCCGCGAGGTAGGTGACAGCGCCGGCGTGCCCGGTCGCGGCCCGGACCGGTTCGCAGAAGATCCCGTGCAGCCGCAGGTCACCGACGGGTTCGTAGTCGCGGCGGGAAACTCCGATCGCCGTCGCGTCCCCGGCCGCCAGCCGATGGCAGGCCGCCAGCAGATCACGCAGGTCGTCGGCGAGCTCGGCCAGACGGAATGCCGGCTCATCCCGCCGGGCCGCCCGAAGGTGCTCCACCACCCGAACCGCGACCGCCGCGGGGGCGTGCACCTTGGCGGCCCGCGCTTGGTGCACCGCGCGAAGCAGATCCGCCTGCGCCACCGCCCCCGCACCGGAGATGCCGGAAGCGAGCACCGCAGCCGCACCCGCGGCCAACTCGCCGGCCGCCCGCCGCTGCCCCGCGGCCACCGGCGAATACGCATCCGCCGGTCCTGCGCCGCGCGTTCCTGCCCCGGCCGGCCGGTTACTGTGCGGGCCTGCGCTGCGCGGGCCTGCGCCGCGCGTTCCTGTCCCGGCCGGCCGGTTGCTGTGCGGGCCTGCGCTGTCGTCTTCGCTGCGCGACTCTGGGCCGGTCGAGCCTGTGCCGGTCGAGTTGGCTTCCGGCGGCTCCGCCGCGGTCGGGTCGCCTCCGGTCGGGCGGGAGCCGGAAAGCTCTGTTTCGGCTTGTCTGCTGGTAGGTGCGGGGCGGCCATCGGCCGAGGGCGAGCGGGAAGGCTTGAGCGGAGACGGTGCGGCGCCGGCCGCCTGGATCGAGGACGGCCCGGCCTCGGCGTCGGCTGGCTCGTCCGGGGCATGCGGGGTGGCTCGGTCGGCTTGGGGCGTCGGGTCGGTGGAATCTGGGTCGTCGGCAAGCACCGGCGCGCTGCTCAGGACGGCCGCGCGGTGCAGGCAGCGTGGCGCGAGCAGGCAGCTGCACACGGCGTCCTCGGGGACGGCTACCCGTGCGGTGAGGGTGACCGTCGTCTGTTCGTCAGGGGACACCGTCACCGCGTCGCCCACCTGGGACACGGGCCAGCTTCGAGCCTGTTCCACGGCGGCGTCGAGGCGGCCGCGCAGGCGGGCCGGCAGTGCGGCGACTGCGGCTGCGGTGACCGCGGCGGCGACCGGAGGCAGCGTCATCGGACCTGGTCCCCGATCCAGCGGGCCAGCTCGGTCGGGCTGAGCGCGGCCACCGGCATGCCCGCGGAGACCAGTTGCGCGGCGACGCCGGCGCTGTACCGGGGGCGGCCCCTGTCGTCGAGGCTGGCGCAGCCGAGCAGGGTGGTCCCGTCGTCGGCCAGGGTCCGGACCGCCGTGAGCAGGTCGCCGACCGGGTAGCCCTCCTCGAAGTCGCTGATCACGATCACCATGGTGCGGTGGGGCACCAGGGTGATCTGCCGGGCGTAACGCAGGCCGGCGGCGATGTGGGTGCCGCCGCCGACCCGGATCTCCAGCAGCAGGGACAGCGGGTCGCTGACCCGGTCGGTGAGGTCGATGACCTCCGTGGAGAACGTCACGAAGTGCGTGCGCAGCGCCGGAACCCCGGCCAGGACCGAGGCGGTCAGCGCCGCCCACACGGTCGACTCCTCCATCGAGCCGGAGACGTCGACGAGCAGAACGACCTGCCAGTCGACGCTGCGCCGACCCGGACTGCGGAACACCGGCTGCTCGGGCAGCAGCTGCACCCGGCCGTCCGCCCCGGTTCGGGCGGTGTGCAGGTTGCGCCGGACGGTGGCGGCCAGGTCGAGCCGCCCGGTCGGGCGCCGGGTCGGCCGCGGCGTGCCGAGCCCGGTGAGCGCGGGCCGGATGCGGCGGGCCAGCTGGGCGGTCAACTCGGCGGTGAGCCGGGCAACGAGTGGGCGCAGCCGGGCAAGGCGGGCTTCGGGCAGCCCTCCGGCCAGCGACAACACGGCGTGCAGGAGGTCGACCGAGGGTCGTACCCGCGCGGGGTCGGCCGCGAGCACCGCATCGATCCGGCCGCGCTCCGCGGCGCGGGCCAGGACCTCGTCGCGCACGTCCGCGCCGAACAGCGCCTCCAGGTCGTCCACCCACTCGCGCGCTTCCGGATAGGCCGGTTCCCGGCCGGCGCCGCCGCCGTCCACGGTGTACGCGCCCTCGCCCCGCCCGGCACCGTAGATCTCGTCGAGCGCGGTGGCGAGCCGTCGCCGCTCGGCCGGCAGCCGGTCGGTCTCCCGCCCGAGCAACAGCCGCCACCGCTGCACAGGCGTGATGCCGCCGGCAAGGCCGTCCGCCAGCCGTTCGGCAGGTGGGCTGGACGCGGTGGGGATGCCGCTTCCCGCGCTCGGAGCGGGGAGAAGGCCGGGCAATTCGAGGCCGAGACCGTGGACCGCGGCCAATCCTGCCCGGTCGGCCGCCAGCCAACCGGCGACCGTCGCCGCGCCCGCCGGTAGCTGCGGATTGACAGTGCCGTGACGGTCGCTGACCGTTCGCAGCAGGCGGTCCCGGTCTGCCGGGCTCATCGCGTCGAAACCGCCGCGCAGGGCGGGCAGGCGCCGGACGAAGTCGTCGTCGGTCATGTGGTCGACGGTCTCCAGCAGGGGCGTGAGCACGTCGCCGCCGGCCTGCAGCAATGCGCCGGCGATGCTGAGGGCGCCGCGCAGCCGGCCGGTGCTCTCCGCGGCGGGCAGGTCGGCCCAGGACGCGAGCCGCCGGCCGAATGCGCCGGGCTCGTCGTGGCCGAGCAGGGCGCCCACCGCGGTCGCCGCGCCGCTCATCAGCGGCGATCCGTCTCGGGCGAGCGCGCGGATCGCGTGGTCGAGGCGCAGGAGCCGGCCGGCCTCGTCGGCGGCCTGGACCAGGTCGTGCAGGGCGCGGGCGTCCTCGACGCGAGTTGACCCGGTCAGGCCGGCGACGGCGGCGACCGCGGCGGCGTGCAGGTCGTCACGGACGTCGGACACGCTGTCGAGGGGCTCGGTCAGGCCGGCGACGTGTCCCCGGTCGAGCCGGTTGAGCAGGTGCAGGGCGGCGACGATCTGCGCGACCCCGCCGCCGTGGCAGACGGCCTGGCGCACGTCGGTCAGGCGTAGCGCGGCGAGAGCCGGCAGGCCGCAGTGGGCGGCCTGTTCCAGGCCGGTCAGCGCCTGGTCGGCGGTGGGGCCTCCGGCGGTCAGTTCCCGGCGGCGGCGCAGCGCGAGGAGGCCATCGGTGGCCTGGGCGAGGGTGACTCCATGCAGCCCGGCGACGGCGAGGGCGGCGTCGGTGGCCGGTGTCCACTCGACCCGCCAGGCGGTCGTGAGCGCCTCACCGCCGAGGGCCGGGCCGCTCGTTCCGATGCTGCCGTATTGCGCGCCGCAGGCGTCGAGCCGGCGGATGGCGAGTTCCCGGGCGCGATCGGTGGGGGAGCGCAGCGGATCGAGGCGGATCCGCTGGGCGGGCCGGCCGGGACCGGGCAGTTTCAGCCGGGACAGTTCGTCCTCGACGGCGGGGAGCAAGCCGGTCCGGGGCGCGCCGGTGGGCAGCCGGCCACGGTTGCGCCCGATCAGGACGGCCTCCATGGCTTGGGCGACGGCGCGGCCCGCGCCGACCGGTGCGCCCTGGGCCAGGACGGTCTGCAGGGCTTCGACGACTTCACCGCGGCCGGGCGCGGGCAGCGCGCGCAGGGTGGCCAGGTCCGTCGCCAGCCGGGCCACCTCGGTGGCCTCGCCGGGTCCGGCCGGCCGTCCCTGGGCGCGCAGCTCACGGGTCACCTCGACGGCGATCGTGTGGGTGGCGAGGCGGACCTGTTCCGGGTCGGCGCCGCAGTCGAGGACGGCCTGCTGCCAGCGCGGGTCCCGGATGCCGGCCGGGTAGCCGGAGCGGGCGTCGAGGAGGTCGAACGTGTAGGGCACGAGTGAGATGACAGGTGCCGCAGAGCCGGCGACGCCGTCGATGGCGGGACCGTCGAGAAGCGCGGGCGCATGGAACGCGCCGACGACGGCGGTGACACGCCCTTCCGTACGACGAAGGTGGCCGCGCATGCATGCCTCCCGCCGCAGATCGACGGGGTCGACGCCGCGACCTTCGGCGTCGTGCCGCAGTGCCCAGCCGGCCGCGAGGGCCGCCCGCCGGACCGCCTCCGGAGGGCTGCCGGGGGACCCCGCCCCGATCCACCGGTCCCACAGGTCGTCGCCGGCCCGGCCGGTCAGGCTGCCGTGGACAGCCTCAGCAAGCGTCGCGCCGAGCGGGGCGAACGCCGGGCCAGGAGAGGCAGGCAGCGGGCCGGGCGAGGTGGGTGCGGGGTTGGGCGCGGCGGGCGGCGGGCCAGGAGAGGCAGGCAGCAGGCCGGGCGAGGTGGGTTGCGGAGCGGGCGAGGCATGCGCTGGGGTCGGCGAGGCCGGTGGAGACCCGGGCGACCGATCGCGCGGCGCTGCCGACCGCCCCTGCCAGGCCGGGTCGGACAGGGGCAGGTCGCAGCACACCACCGGGACGCCGTTGCGCTGCGCCCAGCGGAGGGCGGCCAGCTCCGGGCTGAAGTCGGCGAACGGGTAGAAGGCCACCGGCCCGTCGCCGCCGGCGGCGGCCAGGGCGATCGGCGCGAGCGTGCCGGGGTCGGCCAGCCAGCGGATCCACGGCTGCATCTCGGCGGGCAGCTCGACCAGCAGGGTCTGCGGCGCGAAGGCGTCGAGCAGCGCCGGGACGGCGGCGGCCAGGACCGGCGAGTGGTGGCGCACGCCGATCAGCTGGATGCGCTCGTCGCCGGCGAGCCGCTCGATCTGCTCGCGCGGGTCAGTCACGCAGCACGTCCCGGTGTTCCCACAGCTGCCGCCACATCCGCGCCCCGGACTCGGCCCGCCGGCGCAGTGCCCCGTCCCAGTACGCCAGCAGCCGGCCCGCGTCGGCCGGATCGTCCTTGCGCACGACGCCGAGCAGGTGCCCGGGCAGCAGTGACAGTGGGTCGGGCCCGGGCAGGTATGCCGCGGACAGCCCGATCGACGCGGCGACCGCGACCGCCTCGGCGGTGCTCATCACCGACGACGGGCGTTCCACCTCCCAGCCTTCGGCGCTGAGCCCGGTCCGCAGGTCGCGGAACGCGGTCACCAGCGTCTCCAGCACCGCGTCGTCGACGGCGAAGCTCGCCCCGCCGCGTTCGACCGACGCTCTGGCCTGCCGGGTGACCAGCGCGACCTCCGCGTCCAGGTCGGCGATCGGCGGCACCACCTCGAAGTTGAAGCGCCGTTTCAGCGCGGCCGACATCTCCGACACCCCGCGGTCGCGCAGGTTGGCGGTGGCGATCAGGCAGAACCCCGGCACGGCGTGGCGAACCGCGTCGTCGCTCCCGGCCAGCTCGGGCACGCTGATCCGCCGCTCCGACATGATCGAGACGAGGGCGTCCTGCACCTCCGGCAGGCAGCGGGTGATCTCCTCGACCCGGGCCACCGCGCCGGTCGTCATCGCGGTGAGGATCGGTGAGGGCACCAGCGACTCCGGTGTCGGCCCCTTGGCCAGCAGCAGCGCGTAGTTCCACCCGTAGCGCAGCTGGTCCTCGCTGGTGCCGGCGGTGCCCTGCACGGCCAGCGCGCTGGTGCCGCAGATCGCGGCGGCGAACAGCTCGGACAGCATCGACTTGGCGGTGCCGGGCTCGCCGACCAGCAGCAGGCCGCGTTCCCCGGCGAGGGTGACCACGCAGCGTTCGACCAGGGCCCGCTCGCCGACGAATTTCGGCTCGATGACCCGGCCGCCGACGGGCGCCCCGCCGGAGCCGGCGACGAACGTGACCACGGCCCGCGGCGTCAGCCGCCAGCCCGGCGGGCGGGGACCGGTGTCGGCGGCGGCGAGGAACTCCAGCTCCTCGGCATAGCGGTGTTCCGGCGGGTCGATCTGGCGGACGGTGGTCACGGCTTCTCCTCCAGGTCGCGGTAGCGGGGCAGGTCGCCCGCGGTGATCCGGGCCCAGGCCGCGGCGAACAACTGCGGCAGCGACCGGGTGACCACCCGCTGCTTGCCGTTGTGCAGGTACAGCTCCTGTTTCCAGGCTTCGACCGGCAGCATCGGCGCCCGGGCCGGCAGCCAGCCACCGGGCAGGAAGACCGGGCGCCCGGCGCGTTCGCGTTTGGCGGTGACCACCAGCCCCGCCGCGACCAGCGCCTCGCGGGCCTTGCGCAGCTGGGTGGCCGTCCAGCCGTTCCAGGACTGCACGGCCTTGTCGGTCGGGTCGGGCAGGGCGAGCAGCTGCAGGTAGTACGCCGCCGCGGCGGCGTCGAGCCCGAACCGGTCACCGGCCTCGCCGACCAGTCCCGGCGCGCTGACCCGCGGGTCCCGCGGCTCGCCGGCGGCGCCTTCCGGCGTGGACACCACCTCGTCGATCCAGCCGGACAGCAGGGTCCGCAGCGCGGTCCTGGTGTCGTGGTCGATGAAGCCGAGCGCCGGGTCGTCGGCGCCGCTCAGTCTCGCCGGCGCGACGTGGAAGGTCAGGTGGTCGTGGTAGCTGTTCCCGTCGACCAGGGCCGGTCCGGCTTCCGGCCGGGTGGTCAGCGGGTGCACGCCGTAACCGGTGAGCAGGCCGGGGTTGCGCAGCCGCTCCCGGACCAGGCGCAGGGCCTGCGGCAGCGTTGCCCGCAGCGGGTCGTCCCAGCGCAGGTGGTAGCCGAGCCACGGCAGGGCGGCGGCCGCCGCGAACAGGTAGCGCTGGTCGAACGGTGTGCCGCGGTCGGCGACGGTCTGCACGTGGTAATAGCCCTGGCAGGTGCTGCGCCCGTCGGTGCTGAGCCAGTCACCGGCCTGCGGCGCGGCGATGACCTGCAGGATGTCGGCGGCGCGGGCGCTGTCGACGACCCGGTCGAGGGCGGCCACCAGCTCTTCCGGCACGGCGACCCGGCGGCCGCGCAGCCGGATCCACGTCTCGGTGACCGCCGCGACGTCCGGGCCGTGCTCCCACAGCGCGGCCGGGTCGACCGGCATCGCCGCGTCGAGCAGCTCCACCCGCTGCGCCGGGGACAGACTCTGCAGCGCGGACTTGGCGACCTTGGCGTGGGCGGCACTGAGCCCGAGCCGGGTGCGCTGCTCCGGGGTGAGGAAGTTCGCCTCCCAGGCGTCGATGCCGGGCAGGCCGGCCAGCAGCAGGACGGCCTCGGCGCGAGTCATGCCGGTGGCGGCGGCCAGCGCCTCGGCCGCTTCCGGCCGCCACGGCGCGGGGCCGCGCTCCCGCAGCAGCGCGGCGAAGGCGCGCAGCCGCTCGCTGTCCTGACGACCGCTGGGGTACGCCTCCTCGTGCACCGTCGACTCGGCCGGCGGGGTGAACGCCCCGTCCGCCGCGAACTGCACGGCGGTGCGCTGCCAGGTCGGCTGCGCGCCGGGGACGAACTGCCGGCGCGACGGTGGGAAGAGCACCGTCAGCTGCTCCCCGGCACGCTGCAGCTCCAGCTCGTTCACCGACATCCGCTGCTGCGTGATCTCCAGCAGGCGCAGCCGGGAGCCGGCCAGCGGTGTCTTGGCGATCGTGGTGAGGAAGACGGCCAGCGCCTCCCGGTCGGCCTCGCCGGTGACCGGGGAGGCGGCTCGCAGCGCGGCCGCGCCGAGACCGGCGAGCAGCGCCGTCCAGTTGCCGCCGGAGTTCGGCACGGTGACCTGGTCGGCCGGCACGCCGGACAGCACGGCGCCGATCGCGGCCACCTGACCGAGGACGTGGAACTGCGGGCCGGAGGGGCCGCTGTAGTAGGTCCGCGTGGAGTCGCACAGCCCGCTCCACGCCTGCTGCAGCGCCGCGTCGGTGATCGTCGGCACGGCCGACCGCGCCGGGGCCGGCCCGGCCTTCAGATGCTGAGGGACCTCGGCGATGCGCCGGCGCAGCCGCACCGCGCGGGCGACCACCTCGGCGATCCGGGACCGCAGCACCGCGTCGGTGACCTGCGGCAGGTGCGCCTCGATGTTCGCCGTGACCGCTTCCTTGACCTTGACGGTCCCGGTCACCGCGTCGTCGACGGCGAGCAGCGCCGCTGCGGTCTGCTCGTCGAGCGCCCGCAGCGCGGCGGAGCCGGCCTCGTCGCGCGGGCGCAGGGCGTGCCACCAGGCCAGCGGCGGCAGGGTGCCGGTCGTCTCACCCAGGTCGGCGAGCACGAACTCGCCGTCGGCCGTCCACACCCGCAGCCGGTCGCGGGAGTAGCCGCCCTCCACGGAGAGCGGCAGCGGCGCCGCCGAGCCGGGCAGCATCACGGCCCCGACCAGGCGCTCGCTGCGGGCTTCGCCCAGCGCCGGCCGGTGCAGGACGTGCCCCGGCAGGGTCACCCGGCGGCCGTCGACGCCCTCGCCGGAAGCAGGTTCACGTCGTGCG
>NZ_JBEZZB010000109.1:0-35770 GCF_040638955.1 Actinoplanes sp. NPDC024001 | reverse complement strand
TCGGCGTCGGCCTCGGTGTCACCGAGCGTGTAACCGGCCGACGGCCAGGCCATCCAGGTGCAGGTGTGCGGATCGGTCTCGGCGGGCATCCGCCAGCCCGCGCTCATGCCAGACCCGCGTACGTGTCAGGGCGGCGGGTACGCAGGAACGGGAACAGCGTCAGCCAGTCACGGCGCTGGTCCAGATCCAGGTCGGCGACGAGCACCGCCTCCTCATCGCGGGGGGCCTGGGCGAGGATCCGGCCGTACGGGTCGACGATGAACGACGAGCCGTAGAACCTGATCCGCCCCTCGTCGCCGGTGCGGTTGGGCACCGCGATGAACAACCCGTTCGCGATGGCGTGCCCGACGATCACCTGCTGCCACAGCGGCCGGGTGTCGAAGCCCGGATGATCCGGCTCGGAACCGATCGCCGTCGGATAGACCAGCAGGTCCGCGCCGCCCAGCGCATAAAGCCGGGCCACCTCCGGAAACCACTCGTCCCAGCAGGTCGGCATACCCAGCCCCGCGTCCAGCCCGGCCACCCGGTGCACCGGATAGGCGCCCTCGGCCGGGCCGGGCCGGAAGTACTTGTCCTCCACATAACCCTCGGTCACCGGAATGTGGGTCTTGCGGGTGCGGGCCACCACACTGCCGTCCGGGGCGACCAGCACAGCGGTGTTGTAGCCCAGCCCGTCACCGAGGTCGGTCTTCTCGTACAGCGAGGCGTGCACGTGGATGCCGTGCCGGCGGGCCGCCTCCGCGGCGAACGCCACGGTCGGCCCGGACGCCACATCCTCCGCGGCCTCGACCGGAACACCCCTCGGCTCCTCGAACGCCGGATACCGCGACAGAGTCAACTCCGGCAGGAAAACGACCTGCGCACCGGCCTCAGCCGCCACCGCGACACCAGCCGCCAGCACGGCCCTCAACTCCCCGGCGTCAGCACGCCACCGGTGCTGAACCAAACCCACCCGCAGCGGGGCACGAACCGGCGGGTCGACACGGGCCGGCGAGTCGAGCGCCGCGGACCGGAACAGCTTCATGAAGTCCTCCATTAAACGAACCGCATTCGTTTTAGTATGGTGGCCGTAGCGGCAACAAGGCAAGAGGATTGCGTTAAGGGAGAGCACCGTGGGGCGACCGGCCACACCGAAGCTGTCGGTGGAGAAGATCGCCGTCGCGGCACTCGCGCTGGTCGACGCCCAGGGCGAGTTCACCATGGGTGAGATCGCCGCCGCCCTGGCGGTGCGCCCGTCGTCGCTCTACAACCACCTGGCCGGCAAGGTCGAGGTGATCGAGGCGATGCGGGCCCTGATCTTCGCCGACCGGCCGCCCGCACCCGCGCCGTCAGCGAACTGGACCGACGCACTGCGCGATCTGCTGCGCCACTACCGCGACGCGTTCGCCCGGCATCCGCGCCTGATCCCGATGCTCACCGCGCACACCGTGTCCTCCCCCGACGTCGTGCACATGTACGACGACATCGCCACCGTGCTGCACGAGGCGGGCATCCCCACCGAGCGGCTACTGGACGTCATCACCGTGCTCGACAGCTTCGTCATCGGCTCGGCCCTCGACGTCGCGGCACCGGATCAGGTGTGGGATGCCGCTCAGGCCCGTACGCCGGTGCTGGTGGCCGCGATCGAAGCCGCCGGTCAGGGGCGCGCTCGCGCCGATCGTGCTTTTGAACTCGGCCTCGACCTGGTCCTGGATTCCCTGCAGAGCCTCAACCCCGGCGCAGACCGAGTGCTTCCACGATGATCTTCAGAACCGATCTCGAGGACCAACGACGCGCGCAACACCCTCCGACCGAAGCTGTCACGCCGGCCGAGGGCGGTCAAGCGGGCGCACGCGGTGAACGCGCGATCGCCACGCTCAAGACCTGGAAGATCCTGACCAAGCTGCGCTGCTGCCCGCGCCGGTCGACCGCGATCGTGCGAGCCATCCTCGTCCTGCGCCACGTCGAAGCCAACCGCTACCCAGGTTGAAAGGCTCAATGACTCCCCTCGGCGGTGAGGACGTCGAACCGCAAGGTCCTTCCAGACCGAAGCGGCTCGACGCCTCAGCGACGCATGCAGCACGAGTAATGGCGCAGTTTGCCCGATGTTTCTCAGACGTCCGCGGCGCGGTGAGTGATCCGGCCGTCGGCCACGGTAAGCCGTACCGGCAGCGTGGCCAGGTCGGTGTCGGCTACCCGCAGCGGGTCGTCGGCGAGCACGGTGAGGTCGGCTCGCTCGCCGGCGACGAGCCTGCCTGAGCCGGCGTTGATGGTCATGCCCTGCAGCGCTCGCAGCGCAGTGAGCGCCTGATCGAGGCCGTGCGGCGGTTGGCTCAGATCGCGGGCCGGCCGCCGGTGTCGAGCGCCGGCCATGACGCCGAGCGGCGAGTACGGAGCGATCGGCCAGTCCGAGCCGAGCACCACGTTCGCGCCCGCGTCCCACAGATCTCGGCAACGCCATGCGCGGGCGGCGCGCTGCTCACCGAGCCGACGGGACCAGTTGTCGGTGTGGTCGGCGCGGGTGAACTCGCAGCAGTGGGTGGGCTGCATGGACGCGGTCACCCCCAGTTCCGCGAAACGCGACACCAGGTCGTCGGGCAACGTCTCGATGTGCTCGACCCGGTGCCCGATCGGCCGGCACTTGGCCAGCGAGTCGAGTACGTGCCGCACGGCGGCGTCACCGATTGCGTGGGTCGCGGTGGGCACCCCGGCCGTGTCGAGCGCCACCACGGTTTCGGTGTAGACGGCGGGATCCCCCCAGTACGGGTGGGTCGACTCACCGTGGCAGTCCGGCTGCTCCAGCCACGCCGTACCGTTGTCGATCGTCCCGTCCATGAACAGCTTGACGCCGCCGACCCGCCACATGACGCCGCCCTCGCCCTGTGCGGCAATCAGTTCCGCGACGTCGTTACCCGGCCGGCACCAAGGCGCCAGCCGCAACCGCAGCGGCAGATCCCCGCGCTCGTCCAACGCCCGCAGCACCGACCGCTCGGCGGGATCGCCCTCCATCATGTGCCCGCCGGTCAGCCCGGACGCCGCCATCCCCCGCAGCACTTCGGCGACCCGCGCCCGGAACTGCTGCTCGGAGAGCTTCGGCGCGGCCTCCTCGACCAGCATGCTGGCCGGCTCCTCCAGGAGCAGGCCGGTCGGCCGGCCACGCTCGTCGCAGACGATCTCCGCGGCTTCGTCGAACCGGCGTGGTCCTGTCACCCCGGCCAGTTCCAGCGCGCGGTGACTGGCCAGCGTGGAGTGCGCGTCGAAGAGCCGCAGGACCGCGGGAACGTCGTCGAGCACCGGGCCGACGGTGTCCGCGCTGATCGGTTGGTCGCCGAAGATGTTCGGATCGAGCCCCCAGCCGTGCAGCCATTCACCCGGGGCCAGGGCCCGACGGGCTCGGTGCAGCTCGGCGCGCAGGCCGGCCAGATCAGTGCAGTGCGAGAGGTCCGTACCGCGCGTCAAGTCCGCGCCGGAGACCGGATGACAGTGCCCGTCGATCAGACCGGGGATCACCACGGCGCCGCGAAGGTCGAGCACTGTCGTGGCCGGGCCGACCGTTGCCCGTACGTCCGTGTCGTCGCCCACAGCGAAGATCTGGCCGCTGTGGGTGGCCAGCGAACTGTGTGGCTGAAACTGACCAGTCGCCGGGTCCAGCAGGCGGGCGTTGAGCAGGATCAGGTCAGGGTGCGGCATTGTCGGGCTCCTACAGTGTTCCGATGGGCAGGCCGAGCTCACGCTCGGCGGTGGTGACAGCGAAGGCGGCGGCCGCCGGGGGTATCTCGCCGACATTGACGTACGTGCTGACGCCGTCCATCGCGACCAGAATTCGGGTGGCCGCAACCCCGGCATCGGCGGCATTGAACTGCTCGGTCGCGATCCCGTCCGCGATCACCGCGGTCAGCCGGGCGTGCCAGTCGTCCTGCCTGCGGTTGACCTCGGCGCAGAGCACCGGGCGGTAGCGGCTCAGGTGACGCGCGTTGAGCCACAGGCGGCTCACATCGTCGAACTTCTCGCCGATAGCGGCTCCGAAGAATCGCCGGAAGCGCTCCAAGGGCGTGGCTTCCGACGGCGGGAGGAGTTCGTCGAGCTCGGCTGCGACGGTGGCGCCGAACGCGGTGGCAACCAGGTCCTCGGCGGCAGGGAAGTAGTGGCTGATCAGTCCGGGGCGGACGCCGAGGTCCTCGGCGACGCGCCGGAGGGTGACACTCTCCAGCCCTTCAGTCAACGCGACCACGGCGGCAGCCCGCACGATCTCGCTCCGGCGGTCCTCAGCGTTCTTTCGGATCCGTTGCGGGGAGGGGCTTGACGTCATGCCCCTCACGTTATTGGGTGTGTGACCAATAGGCAATTGAGCACCTGACCAATAGAGCAAGCGTGGGAGGTCCCATGACGTCTACCGAGGTACCACCGGCCGATCGAGCCGGACATATCGAGCAACGCGGCATCGAGCACGTCCCCGATGCCGAGCGTCATGGCAGCCCCCGTGAGCTGTTCGCGCTCTGGGCGGCGCCGAACGTCAACTACGTGGCGCTGATGCTCGGCGGCTCGGTCACCGGCCTGCTCGGTCTCGGCTGGCAGGCCGGCTTGGCGATCACCGTGATCGGCAATCTGTTCTGGGTGCTGATCGGTGTCCTCGCGGCCAGCGGCACCTCATCCGGCACACCGAGCGAAGTGATCTCGCGCTCGATGTTCGGGGTGCGCGGCAATCGGGTGAACATCACGGTCACCGGATGGCTGCTCTGCGTCTGCTATTTCGCGCTGAACCTGGCCGCCGCCGCGCAGGCGGCCTTCGCCCTCTCCGCCGTGCTCGGCTGGGCTCCGAGCACGGCCGGCCAGGTGATCCTGGTGATCATGATCGCGGTGGCCATTCTGACCCTGAGTGTCTACGGGCACGCCACCATCACTCGGCTCTACCAGCCGTTCGCGGCGATACTCGCGGTCGCCTTCCTCATCCTCGGTTGTTTCATCCTGGCGCACACCAATTGGGACTGGCGGCCGGCCGAAGAGCTGCACGGCAGCGCCCTGGCGGCCGGCTGGATGGCCGGGATCGCGATTATCGCGTCCGGGCCGCTGTCATACCTGAACAGCGCCGACTTCGCTCGATATCTGCCCAAGGAGACGCCGGCGAGGTCGGTGGCCGGCTGGACCTTCTTCGGGGCATTCCTGCCCAGCACGATCATCTCCGCGCTCGGCGTGCTGGCCGGCACCGCGATCGACATGACCGATCCCCAAACCACACTGGAGACCATCCTGCCGAGCTGGTTCTATCCGGTCTTCCTGCTTGCCGTGGTGCTCGGCCTGATCGCGAACAGCGCGATGACCGCCTACAGCTCCGGCCTGGCCTTGCAGGCTATCGGCCTCAAGGTTCGCCGGTCGATCTCGGTGCTGATCGACGGCGCCGTGGGCATCCTGGTCACGCTCTACGCCTTGTTCGGCTCGGACAATTTCCTGGACACCATCAGCCAGGCGCTGCAGCTGTCCATCATGCTGGTCGGGCCGAGCGTGGCGATATACCTGGTGGACATCCTGCTGCGCCGCAACCGTTACGACGGAGCGCAGCTCAGCGACGAGACCCCCGGCTCGATCTTCTGGTACTCCGCCGGGGTCAACTGGTACGGCACCGGCGCAGCGGTGGCCGGCATGGTCGCTGCCGCACTCTGCATCGACACCGACCTTTACGTTGGCCCCGTCGCCGCGGCCTTGAACGGCATCGACCTTTCGCTGCCAGTCGGCATCCTGGTCACCGCCGGGCTCTATGCGGTGCTAATGCGCGATCGGGTGCGCGCCCAGCTGTAGAGCCTCGGGCGAAATGCGTCCGCACAGCACGCGCATCAACGGGTCACCGGTGAATCATTTCTAACCAGCGGTGACAACGCTGGTGCATAAGTACTGGGAAAGCTGAAAGGTCATGTCCGACATTGACGATCCGCCGACACTGCGCATCGGTGGCTGGATTCCGCCGTACGTCCCACAGGAACCGTCCCGCCCCGAATCCCCCAGACTCGAAGCGGTAGAGACCCGCCGGGCACGCCGCGCACGCGAACGCGAACGCGTCGCCGGCCGACACCGCTCCTCGCGGGTGACATTGCTGATGTACGCCTCCGCCCACCTACTCATGGTCCTCGCCTACGCCGTCGCCGCCCTACTCACGTTCTGCTCCGACGGCCGGAAGACGCAGACCGCCGACCGACCGCCCGCCCACGAAATGGACTCCCGGTGACCCTCGACCCCGACAAGATCCGCGACATCAGTTTCCACCGCCCCCCGCTGGGCAAGCGGGGTTACGCCGAGGATGAGGTGGACGCCTTTCTCCTCCGAGTTCAGGAGGAATTGACCCGGCTGATCGAGGAGAACCAGGAGATGCGGCAGCTGCTCTACCGCTCCGACCTCACCGCCGACATCGAACGCCTGAGCAGCAAACAGGTCGACGCCGAGAAACGGACCATCGCGATCCGCGCCGAACTGGACCGGCTACGCGCCGAGACCCCGCCCGAGCCGTCCCTGCTCAACGACCGGTTCGTCGCGATGGCCCAGCGCACCGGCGACGAATACGTCCGCGACGCGCGGCAGGAGGCCGAGACATTACTGACCAACACCACGGAACGGGCGGAACGGCTGCTCAGCGAGGCAAGCCAGAAAGCCTTCGCGATCGACAGCGACGCCCGGCACCGCCACACTGAGGCGATCAATAGCTTGGCCGGCAAGCGGGCCGCTGCAATCCGTGAAATCGACGAACTTGATGAGTACGCGCGCGACTACCGCGACCGGCTCTACCAGCACATGACGGATCGTCTGGCCCACCTGCGCGAGGCGTAGAGCGGCGAGGCAACCGGCGCGCCGGTGCTGCGTCCATCTGTGGGCTCACCTCGCCATCGGCCACCGACGGTCCGCTCGGCGCGAGCGGGGCTGCGACCGGCATGCCGGATTTGGCGGCGATGTCGAGCGCGGTGACGCTACAGAGATTGAAAGGCTGATGTCCGTCGGCGTGGCTGCGTGATCTCGGTCGATGGGTTCGGTAGGCCGGATTGATGAGGTATCCGGCTGGTGGTGGCATGAACGCGGCAGCCCGGGTCCGGCGTGAGAAGGTCCGGATCCAGGCCGCGGCCATGTTCGAAGAGTCCAAACGGACCCCACAGATTGCTTCTGAGCTGCGGGTTTCCGAGAAGTCAGTACGCATGTGGCGGCGGCAATGGACCGCCGGCGGGACCGCGGCTCTAGCCTCGGCCGGGCCGGGAGGTTCAGACTGCAAACTCACCACCGACCAGCAGGAACAGCTCGCCGAGATGCTCGATGACGGGCCGATCGTGCACGGCTGGGACGACGCCCGCTGGACCCTGGCCCGGGTGGCGGAGCTGATCGAACGCCGTTTCAGCGTCTCTTACACGCTGCGCGGGGTGTCCTATCTGCTGCACCGCATCGGCTACAGCCAGCAGGTCCCCACCCGCCGGGCGCTCGAACGCGACCCGCAAGCGATCGCCAACTGGCACCGCCGGCGGTGGCCGTCGGTAAGAGGTTAGCGGCGGCCCGCGGCGCCTGGATCTGCTTCCCGGACGAGGCAGGCCAGGTGCTGCGACCGCCGGTGAGCAAGACCTGGGCCCGGCGCGGGCACACGCCGGTGGTCGAGATCTCGGGCAAGGGCTCCGGGCGGGTTTCGATCGCCGGGCTGGTCTGCCTGCAGCCTGGCCAACGCGGCCGACTGATGTGGCGCACCCGGTTACATCGTGGCCGCAAAGGCGAACGCGGCAGCTTCAGCGAGGACGACTACATCGCCTTCCTCGACCAGGCACACCAACGGCTGCAGGCGCCGATCGTGCTGATCTGGGACAACCTGAACACCCACGTCAGCCGGCGGATGCACGCGCTGATCGCGGCCCGGGCCTGGCTGACCGTGATCCGCCTGCCGTCCTACGCCCCGGACCTCAACCCGGCCGAAGGCGTCTGGCGGTGGATGAAACGCGGCCTGACCAACATCGCCGCCCACGGCGTCGACCACCTCGCCGAACTCGTCAAACGCCGACTACGCGCCTGCCAGCAACAGACCGATCTCCTCGCCGGCTTCTTCGCCAACACCGGCATGACTCTCGACCCGGAACCCTGGTAACAGCCCGGACCTCAGCCTTTCAATCTCTGTAGCGGACCTCCTCTTCAGTCACGCGACGATGCGGCTTCGCGGGACTCTGCGTGAGCTGTGGTTTCGATGGGGCGCGCGCCGCCCTGAGGCAGGTGGCAGGGCAGCGGCCACCTCCGGATTCTGATCCACCAGGCGGCGATCGATGCGAATTAATGTAGCAGCCCGCGGCATTGACCGGACCACTCAGCGGCACTTATGGTCCGTCCAGCGGAACACCCGCCTGACCGCGAAGGGTGACGCCCATGACGACCATCAATCGACGCCGACTTCTCCAGGGCACCGCCGGGCTCACCGTGGCCGCGGCGCTGACCACGTCGACGACCACCCCGGCGACAGCCTCGCCTGCCGCGCTCGGCGAACCTCAGCCCCTCGACGGCCGCCCGTTCCCGGCCTACGACTACACCCGCGCCAACAAACTTCCGCGCGAGATGACCGGTTACTGGACCAAGTCGTTCGACATCGCGGGCACCACGCGCACCGCCAAGGTCTACATCTCGCCGGAGACACCTATCCGCTCCTACTACACGGTCATCGCGGTACCCGACGGCGTGGACACCGCCGAGTTCCTGCGCGCCTCCCGCTGGCGGGAGACGGCCGACGTACGCGAAGAGGGCCTGTTCGTGCTGGAACCCGGCCCGGACGGCTGGGGCAGCGCCGAGGACGAGGCCGGCTACGTCGACGCCGCGATCGCCTTCTACCAGAGCAACCGCTACTTCTCGATCTTCGGCCTGCACTATCTCGTCGGGTACGGCCGCGGCGGACCCGCTCTGGAGGCCTGGGCGGTGGCGCACCCGCTGCGGGTGATCAGCCAGGTCTACCTCGATTCACCGGGGCTGAGCGCCGCCTACCTGTCCTCGTACGCGGCGCGCGAGTTCGGCGGCGAGACCGACGGCTACACACCCGTCGAGTTCCCGGCCGGTTTCGACCTGGCCCGGTACGACGAGACGCCGGTGCCGACCTGGTACATCGACCCGGACCCACGGACGATCACGGCCAGCCTCGCCTATTGGAAACGCGCCAACGACACCGTGGCCTCCGTAGCCCGGCACGACACACTCGGCACGGTCTATCGGCAGCGCCGCGGGTCCGACCGCTGGATGACCTCGCACGCCGGGCCGGTCTCCGTCGTCGCCGTCCAGCGCCGAGCGGTCAGCACACGCCGGATCGTCGACTTCCTCACCGAGTACACCCGCTACGAGAACTTCTTCGCCTACGGCAACCAGCTCTACGAACGGGCCGACTACGACCGGCTGGGCATCGAGGTCCACACCATGATGGTCGAGGGCTTCATCCGGGAGTACCTCACCTACGTCCCTCGCTCCGCCCGCCGGCCGTGGCGCAAGAAGGCGCCCGTCCTGTTCGTGTGGCCGGGCAACAGCCAGACCGACAAGGTGTTCCTCGACGCCACCCAGTGGTGGAAGGTCGCCGAACGAGAGGGCTTCATCCTCGTCGTGATCTGCGAGCAGTACAGCACCACCTCGGTGTCGGTCAGCCACCGCGACTCGCTCACCTTCTTCCGGCAGCTCCGCGACACGATCACGGCCCGCTACGACGTCGACACCACCCGGTTCTACTCCACCGGGCAGTCAGCCGGCAGCGCGGTCACGCAGAACTTCGCGATCGCCTTCCCGGAGTACTTCGCCGCGGTCGCGTCGACCTCCTTCACCGCCGCCCCGAACGCCTCGGGCACCGTCAGCATCGACGGTGTCGCCTATCCGGCCAGCGGCCGGATGATCCCCAACTACCAGATCTACGGGTACGGCGACCTGGCGTTCCTCGAGGGCACCCTGTGGGACGACATCCAGAACTCCCTGGACAGCTGGGCGCAGTACCACCTGCAGGTCAACGGCCTGACCCTGGCCGACGTCGACACCGTCGCCGGACGGCGCAGTGGCTTCCACGACCGCTTCCAGACCTGGACGTGGAAGGACGACCGCACCGGCGCACCGGTCCTCAAGCTGACGAAGAACCTCTACCGCTCCCACAACACCACGGCCGAGGAGTCGCCGCTGCTGTGGGACTTCCTCAAGCACTACAGCCACGAGGTCGGCGCGGACGGCACGGTCACCCGCTACTACAGCCCATCGGCTTTCCACCGGCCCGGCGACCGCAAGCGTCTGTGAAGAAAGCCGCATATGAGGAGCAATATGAACAACAATTGGCTCAAGACGGTGGTGCCGCTCGCCGCGCTCGCGATCCTCGCGCCGGCCTCGGCCCTCGCGATCAACAATTCGCAGGACCGCTCAGGAAAGCCCACCGGGATCGACCCGGTGTACGGCGTGTGCCGCGGAGTGGACCCGGACTGCTACAGCGACTGGGGCACCGAACGTGACAACAAGGTGCTGGTGTACTCCCGCACCGCGGGACCCCGGCACGCGAACCTCGGGCGGGTGCTGGATCCCGACAACGCCAGTGTGCAGGGCCTCGGACTCCCCCGCCCGTACGTGATCACGCGCGACCACAGTAGCCCGGCGGCCTGGCCCCGGCCGCTGGACAGCTCCAACGTGGCGCAGGCCGCACTGGTCCGGATGCTCACCGCCGACGGCATCGAGGTGCACGTCACCGAGGACGTCCAGGCGATGGAGCGGCTGAACTCCAGCTACAAGGCCGTGATCTTCATGAGCCCCACCCGCGACACCCTGTGGAACCACGCCCGCGGCGCGCAAGGCGGCACCCGCCTCGACTGGGCCCGTGAATCGCTGCGCAAGTACATCCAGGGCGGTGGTGGTTTCGTCGGGATCCACAACGCCTTCGGCACCGAGTACGGCTGGCAGTGGTACGAGGGCCTGCTCGGCAACGCCAACTACTACAACCACGGACGTAACCAGCCCGGCGACGTCGTCATCGTCAACGAGCGCGACGTGTCCACCAAGAGCCTTCCGCGCCGCTGGGGATTCTCCGACGAGTGGTACAACCTCGTCCCGTTCCCGACCGACGTGAACTTCCTCGCCACCGTCGACGAACGGACCCTGGCGGACGGCGCGGGCGGCGAGGGATCACACCCCGGGCACGGTGACTTCCATCCGGTCACCTGGTGCCAGTACTACGACGGCGGCCGCTCCTGGGTCACCACACTCGGCCATGACGCCGCCGCGTTCCAGGAGAACTCGGCCTTCCCCGGCGCCGCCGAGTTCCAGGCCCACCTGGAGCACGGCATCAAGTCGGCCATGGGCAACGAACCGTTCTGTACGCCGGCCCGGCGCGGCAAGCCGTAGCGGAGGGCGAGAAGATGAATAAACGAATCCTCGCACCGATCCTGTTCGCCGTCGCGGTCGCTGTCGGGCCGTCGGCCGCCGTCGCCCAGTCCCCGCACACCAGCGCCGAACAGGCGGAACCGCCGGGCCTGGAGCCGACCGGGGCGGACATGCCCACGGTCGGCGGGAACCTGGCGAACCAGCACTACTCGGGGCTCCAGCAGATCTCCCCGCGCAACCTCGACCGGCTCGGCCCCGCATGGCGTACGCATGTCTCCGCGGTCGCGCCGGCCAGCGACGCCGTCGGCCAGCAAACCACGCCCATCGTGGCTGACGGGGTCATCTACCTCGACACCCCCGGCGGTGAGGTGATCGCCGTCGACGGCGCCACCGGTGCACCCAAGTGGAAGTGGGCACCGGAGGGTTTCGCCACCGCGGACACCCGGCGTGGCGTCTCCATCGGCCAGGGCAAGGTCTACACGCTCGCCGACGGCGACCGTATCGTCGCCCTCGACAAGGACACCGGCGAACAGGTCTGGGCCGTGCAGCCGGCCGTCGAGGCCGGCGTCGACCTGGGCAATCTCGACCGGGTCGCGACCGTCTACCACGACGGCATCGTCTACGCCCACGCGGCCAACGGTGACCGGGCCGCCGTCGTCGCGGTCCGCGCCAGCGACGGCGGCTACCTGTGGCACTTCTTCGGCGGCCCCAGCCGCGGAACCGTCTACACCGACGTCAACGGCAACTCGGTCGACGCCGGCGCCACCTGGGGACCGGTGCTGCCCGACGGCACCGAGTGCAACCTCGAGGGCGGTGCCACGCCGTGGATGCACGGCGCGGTCGACCCCGATCTCGGCTTCTACTACATGACCTTCGGCAACCCGCGCAGCTGCCGCAGCTCGCAGGACGGCTCGCTGCGCCCGGGCGACAACCTGTTCTCCACCACCATGGTCGCCGTCGACATGAAGACCGGCGCGTACAAGTGGCACTACCAGTCGATCCGCCACGACGTGTGGGACATGGACAACGTTCACCCGCCGACCTTGGCCGACATCAGAATCAAGGGCCAGAAGCGCAAGGTGGTGTTCTACGGCAGCAAGTCGGGGCACCAGTTCGTGCTCGACCGGACCAACGGCAAGCCCGTGCTGCCGGTCGTCGACAAGCCGATGATCAAGGACTCCCGGCAGCACAACGCCGAGACCCAGCCCTTCCCGACGCAGCGGCTGCTGCCCGAGTGCGTCGTCTGGCAGAAGCTGGACCCGCGTAACGTCCCGGGCGACCCCTGGCGTGCCGTGCCGAACTACAACGGCTACCAGCCGGACGCGGACGGCAACCTGGTCTTCAACCCGGACAGCTACGTCAAGGCGGACGAACCGTTCCTGACGTACCCGAAGGGCTACCCCACCGACCACCGCCGCGGCTGCATGTACGACCCGCAGTGGGACCTGCCGATCCTCTCCACCACCAGCCAGAACGGCGGTGGCGACTGGTCGAACAACTCCTACAGCCACAGCACGAACATGGTCTACTTCCCGTACGGCACCAACCCGGTGGCGCACTGGAACGGCGCCGCCGCCAACGGGCAGCGGGCGATCGGTCAGTACCAGACCGGCGGCATCCTCGCCTACGACGCCTCGACCGGCAAGGTGAGGTGGCGCAACCACCTCGGCACGGACATGTCGCACGGCCAGGGCCCGATGACGACCGCGAGCGACCTGCTGTTCGCCGGTCAGATCGACGGCCGCCTGCTGGCCATGGACGCCCGCGACGGTGACGTGCTGTGGGAGTTCCAGACCGGATCGGGCATCGCCGGCGCCCCGATCACCTACATGGCCGGCGGTGAACAGTACGTCGCCGTTCTCGCCGCCGGGTCGACCAACCCGTACGGCGGCTCGGTGACCCAGGGCGACTCGCTGTGGGCGTTCAAGCTCGGCGGCACCTACACCACCGAGTCGGGCAGCCAGGAGGGACCGGACACCGCTCCCCTGGCGATCCGCCGTCCCGTGCAAGGCAGCCCGGTGGAAGGCGCCACCGTGGGCAACACCGTCCTGCTGGGTCGCGCCGACCGCACCACCGACACCGCCGCGGCGCGCGACAGCACCTCGCAGCGGGGCATGGCACCGACCCACCTGCGGGTGCCGGTCGGGACCACCGTCACGTTCCTGAACCCGGGGGCCGAGACGTTCCCGAACTTCCCCAACCAGCTGCCGCACTGCGCGACCCAGTACTTCGAAGGGCTGTTCAATCCGCGGCTGGCCCCTGGAGAACGCTTCGAGTTCACGTTCGACCGCGCCGGTGAGTACTACTTCAACGACTGCACCGACCCGCGGCCGGCCGGGAAGATCGAGGTGTACCCGACGCCGCAGGACCTGCCGGGCGCGTTGCGGTTCGTCCCCACCACCCTCGACCTCGGATCCCGGACGGGGACCTTCACCGGCGTCCGGGGCGTGGTGACGGCAACACTGTCCCTGCCGGCCGGCTACCGGCTCGACGGCGAGGTCCAGCTGCGCACGCCGCTGTCGCAGACGCCCGTCACCGCCAGGCACGCGAAGGCGGTCGGCCGTACGTTGCTCGTGGTTTTCGACAAGGCCGACCTCGACAACAACGTGCCCGAGGGTGACGCGGTGCCGCTGACCCTGGTGGCCAACTTCCTGCACGACGGGAAGCAGCAACAGCTGACATCGACAGCGACGGTACGGATCCGCAAGTAGGACACGCCGCCGGGCCCGGCGGGGCGGGTGACTCCCGCCTCGCCGGGCCCGGGACCTCGCTCAGTGCAACGCGGGAGGAACCATGCCGGACAACCGATCGCATCAGATGCCGAGAATGGTCGCCGGGTTGGCCGCGGTCGTTCTGCTGGTGAGCCTCGTACAGCCGGCCTTTGCCCGATCGTCGGCTGCTGCGGCCGGCGTGGCGAACCCAGCGGTGACCGGTCCGGGCGACAGGGCCAACGGCGTCGTGGTCGTCGAGTGGCTCAACGCCTCCAGCGGCTACGAGATCGACTCGACCTGGGCGGCGTCCAGCTACGAGGCCTACCTCCGCGCCGGCGTCACCTGGGTGGGCCTGTCGCTGCAGAACAACGTCATCCAGCAACTGCGCACCTGGAGTCCGCAGCGGTACGGCGCGCTCAACGTCGAGCCGCGCCCGGGCAGCAGCTGCCCGGCCTCGGCCGACACGCCGCTCACCCCCGACAGCGTCAAGGTCAACAATCTGGCGTTCGACATCCTGTCGCAGGCCGGGCGGGCCCTTCGCAAGCCGGCCGGGGTGGATCCCCTGCGTGGGCAGGCACGCACCACGCTGATCGCGACGGGTGCCTCGCAGTCGGCCGCCCGGCTGGTCCCCTACATCAACTCGGTGCACCCCATAGCGCGTGTCTACGACGGATTCTCCCTGGCCATCCCGGTCTTCGACCACGTGATCCGCCAGGACCGCGCGTTCGACCGCCTGAGGACTCCGGTGTTCAAGGTCATGTCCGAGTGGGATCTGACCGTCGGCACCGTGGAGGGCAACAACCAGCCGGACAGCCGTACCCTGCGCACCTGGCAGATAGCGGGAGCACCGCACACCACCTACCAGAACGTGCAGTACCGCATCCCGAACAACGCCCGCGACGATCTTCCGCCCATCACCTTCTGTACCGGCCTGCCGCCCGGCGCCGAGCCCATTTCCCGCATTCCCAGCCGCTACGTGTTCGCGGCGGCCGCCCAGCACCTGACCGGGTGGATCCGCACGGGGACACCGCCGCCGACCGCACCACGGATCAGCACCGTCCCCGGGACCACCGAGATCGTCCGCGATCAGTACGGCAACGCGCTCGGTGGCATCCGGCTGTCGCAACACGACGTGGCCACCGCGACCAACAACGCGACCGGCTGCAGCACCTACGGCTGGCACCGGCCGTTCGACCAGGCCACACTCGCCACGCTGTACCCGTCACACCGCGCCTATGTCGCTCAGGTCACCCGGGTGACGCAGCGCAACGTCCGCGCCGGCTACCTCCTGCCGCCAGACGCCCGCACCACCATCCTCGAAGCCGAACAATCCGGCATCGGCCGCTGACCGGGAGCGGAACGGTGAACCGGCCGACGCTGCTCGGCTCGCCGCTGCGCGTCGGCCGGTTGCTGCTGCGCAACCGGATCGTCGCCGCGCCGATGGAACGCAACTACGGCACCCGCGACGGGCGAGTCACCGAGCGCTACCTCGCCTACCTGCGCGTCCGCGCGGCCGGGGGCGTCGCACTGCTGTTCACCGAGGCGACCTACGTCCGCGCCGACGGGCGTGGCCGGGTGTTCCAGCTCGGCGCCCACGCCGACCACGTGGTTGCGGGGCTGCGGCAGCTGTGCGACGCGGTCCACGCCGAGGGGGCGCTGCTCGGTGTGGAGCTCAATCACGCCGGTCGCGTCGCCGAACCGCACGTGTCGGGCTTCCAGCCGGTGGCGCCCTCGCCGGTCCCCTACGCCGGGCGCACGCCCCGCGAGCTGTCCACCGGCGAAACGGCCCAGATCGTGCACGCCTTCGCCGCCGCGGCCCGCCGCTGCGTGGACGCGGGCGCCGACGTCGTCGGACTGCATGCCGCGCACGGCTACCTGATCCATCAGTTCCTCTCACCACGGACCAACCACCGCACCGATCGGTACGCCGACCCGGTGCGGTTCGTGAACGAGGTGATCGTCGCCGTCCATGACGCCGTCCCGGACGTACCGCTCGTCCTGCGGTTGTCCGCGATGGAGGGCGTCCCCGACGGGCTCGACGCCGAGGCGACGCTCGACGCCGCCGCACGGATGCGGCTGGACCTGATCGACGTCATCGACGTCTCGGCCGGCAGCTACGAGGCCGGCGAGTGGATCGTCCAGCCGGGTGAGTTCCCGCGCGGGGTGCTGGCGCCGTACGCCGCGCCCTACCGGCGGTTCGGCCGGCTGGTCGCGGTCGCGGGCCGCATCTCCACCGGTGCCGCCGCCGAGGCCGTGCTCGCCGACGGCGCCGCCGACCTCGTCTCGATCGGCCGGGCCCTGCACGCCGACCCGGACTGGGCCCGCACCGTCCTGCACGGCGGCGCCCCCCGTCCGTGCATCGCCTGCAACCAGGGATGCATCGACGTCGTGCACACCCAGCGGCCGATCTGGTGCGTGGTCAACCCGGCGACCTCACGGGAGGCCGAGCCCGCCCCGCCGCCGGCGGCCGCCCGCCGTCGGGTGCTGGTGATCGGGGCGGGACCGGCCGGGCTGGAGGCGAGCCTGACCGCTGCGGCGCGCGGGCACGAGGTGACGCTGCTCGAGGCGGCTCCCGTCGCCGGTGGTCAGTTCCGTCTGGCGGCCGGTCTCCCCAGCCGTCCGGAGTTCGGCCGGCTGACGGACTGGTACCGCAGCGAACTGGCCCGCGCCGGAGTGGACGTGCGGCTGTCGACACCAGCCGATCCGGCCGTGGTCGCCGCCATCGCGCCGGAGGCGGTGATCGTGGCCACCGGCGGCATCGACGCGCTGCCGGCGGTGCCCGGCATCGACCTGCCGCGGGTGGCCGGCGTACGCGCCTGGCTCGCTCGCAACGGCTCCGGGCACGACGGTGCGACGGTGACCGTCTGGGGCGCCGACCGGGCGGGGCTGGCGGTCGCCGACGCCCTGGCCGACGCCGGAGCCCGTGTCCTTCTGATCGGCGCGCAGCCGGAGATCGCCCCGGAAGCCGGCCGCCGCGAGAAGATCCTCGCCGTGCCGCGGCTGACCGCGAATCCCGCGGTGCGGATTCTGCTGGGCACCACCCTGGAGCGGATCGAGCCGCACCGCCTGCTCGTCGGACGCGACGGCACCCGCGAATGGATCGACGTGTCCGGTCCGCTGCTGGTCTCCCAGGGCACGGTGCCGGCACCGGTCCTGATCGGATCCGGCACATGGCAGCGGTTCACGGTGGGCGAGGCCGGCTTCGGCGCCTCCGCCGACGCTGCCATCGCGCAGGGCGCTGCGGCAGCCCAGGCGATCAGATGACGGGTACACGGGACGGCATCAGTTCAGGCGGTGCTGAAGAACAGGAAGCCGGTGGCGACCAGAACCGGCAGCATGACCAGCAGCGCCGCGCCCGCGTAGGCGAAGAAGTGCGGCATGCGGACGCCGCGTTCCTCCGCCACCTCCTTGACCATCAGGTTGGGGCCGTTGCCCAGGTAGGTCAGCGCGCCCATCATCACCGCCCCGCAGGCGATCGCGGCCAGTGCCTCGTTGCCGGCCGGGACGGTGATCAGCGCGGCCAGGTACGTCGGGTCACTGACGCTGATGCCGAGCTGGCCGGCGGCGACAGAGGTGAAGGCCAGGTAGGTCGGCGCGTTGTCGAGGGTGGACGACAGCGCACCGGTGGCCCAGAAGTACTGCCAGGGCTCGTGCAGGCCGAGTTCGTCGGCGCGGGCGTTGAGGATGAGCAGCGGCTGGGTCATGGTGACGAACACCGCGGCGAAGATGACCGCGACCGAGATGATCGGGCCGAAACTGAAGTGGTTGGCCTCGTGCACCGTGCGCGGGGTGAGCCGGTACGAGGCGTACGCGATCACCCACAGCGCCGGATCCGCCACGACCAGCGGCACCAGGCCGGCGCCCTTGGCGAGCAGGACGGCGACGACGGCGGCCAGCAGCAACAGGTTGCGCTTGCCGTCGATGCGTAGTGGCTGGTGCACGATGAGCTGGTCCATCAGGCCGGTGGCGACGTCCTGGCGTTCCTCGCGGTTGACCACGAACTGGTCGGCCAGGTTGAAGACCATGATCAGGATGCCGTTGACGAACAGCCACGGCGCCCACAGCCGCAACGTCCAGTCGAACGGCACGCCCTTGAGGAAGCCGAGGTAGAGCGGTGGGTCACCGATCGGGGTGAGCAGGCCGCCGGCGTTGGCGACGATCAGGATGAAGAAGACGACCAGGTGGGCGCGGTGCTGCCGGCCGGCGTTGGCGCGCAGGAACGGCCGGATCAGCAGCATCGCGGCGCCCGTCGTGCCGATCACGTTGGCCAGGACCGCCCCGATCGTGAGCATGCCGGCATTGGCCAGCGGGGTTCCGGCGAGCGAGCCGCGGATGTGGATGCCGCCGGAGATGACCAACAGGGCGGCGAGCAGGGAGAGGAACGAGACGTACTCGGCGACGGAGTGGGCCAGGGCCTCGGGTCCGTGCGGGACGGTCAGCACGTGGATCGCGGCCGGCACCGCGAGGGCTGCGGTGACCAGGGACTTGTTGCCGAGCCGGCTCCACCATCGCGGGGCGAGCACCTCGAGCAGGGCGAGCGCGAGCAGCAGCAGCAGCACGAACGGTACGGCCGACCACAGCGGCAGGAACATCAATGGCCGGCGCGCACCAGTTCGGCGGAGTCGGCGAACATCGCCCCGGGGTCCGCGGACCGGCCGGTGAACAGCTCGAACGCGGCGACCGCCTGGTAGACGCTCATCGGCACGCCGGGCAGGGTGGGCGCGCCGACGGCACGGGCGGCCCGCAGCAGGGCGGTGTCGGCGGGCCGGTAGACGACGTCGGCCACCCACATGCCGGCGCGCAGGTCGGCGGCGGCGACCGGCGAGCCGGGATGGTGGTCCATGCCGATCGGGGTGGCGTTGATGACGCCGTCGGCGGTGGCCAGCAGGTCGCTCACGCCGGCCGGGGAGGCGATGCTGACGCGCGGGCCGAGCCGGTCGGCGAGGATGAGCGCCCGGCCCGGGTCGACGTCGACGACGGTGAGGTGCTCCGCGCCGAGGCCGAGCATGGCGTGGGCGACGGCCGACCCGGCGCCGCCGGCCCCGAGTTGCACGACGTGACGCCGGGGCGCGTCGGGGAACTCTTCAGCGAACGCGCGCTGAAAGCCGTACGCGTCGGTGTTGTGTCCCGTTGTGGTGTCGTCGTCGAAGACGACGGTGTTGACGGCGCCGAGCGCGCGCGCCTCGGCCGACAGCTGGTCGAGGTGGTCGACGATCTGCTGTTTGAACGGGTGGGTGATGTTGAGCCCGCGATAGCCGAGGGCGCGCGCCCAGCGCAGCACGTCGGGCAGATCAGCGGCGCGCAGGCCGAGGGCCTGCGAGTCGATGGTGGTGTAGATCAGCCGGATGCCGTGCCGGTCGGCCTCGCGCTGGTGCAACAGCGGGGAGTGGGACTGGCCGATGCCGGCACCGACCAGTCCGATCAGCACGTGGGTCATCCGGCGGAAGCCCGGATGCCCTTGTACAGCTCCAGGTTCTCGCCGGTGTAGTGGGTGTTGAAGAAGGCTTCCGCCTTCTTGATGAAGGCCTCCCGGTCCACCTGGTCGATCTCCACGACGGTACGGGTGGAGTCGCCGCGCCACCCGTCGAGGACCTTCTCGGTCTCGTCGTCGACGCACTTGCGGTTCTCGGCGCGGATCTCGTGGATCGCCTTGAACAGCGCGTCCTTCTGCGGCTGGCTCATCTTGTCCAGGGTCTTGTCGGAGACCACCACGTAGTGGGCGCCGACCTGGTGGTTGGTGAGGCTGGCGACCTTGAGGATCTCGTCGAACTTCTGCGCGTGGGTGGCCACCACCGGGTTCTCCTGGCCCTGCGCGACGCCCTGCTGCAGGGCCAGGTAGAGCTCCTCGACCGCGATGGCGACCGCGTTGGCGCCGAGCGCCTTCGCGTTTGCCAGGAACTGCGGCGTGTTCGGGAAGCGGATCTTCAGGCCGGACAGGTCGGCCGGCTTGCTGATCGGCTTGGTGGCCGTGAAGGTCCGCATGCCGAAGTACCACGCGTCGACGATGGTGGTGTCGGTGGCCGTGTTGAAGTCGGCGAAGAAGTCCTTGCCGTTCTGGTCGATCCACTTGAAGAAGTGGTCGATGTCGTTGAACGCGTACGCCGCGTCGAGCACCCCGATCTGCGGGAAGGCGGTCGACATCGCCGAGCCGCCCTGCAGGTCGATGTCGATGTCGCCGGTCTGCACGCTGGCGAAGCGTTCGGCGTCCGGTCCGAGCTGGCTGTTCGGGAACATGTCGATGGTGAGGCCGAGCTTCTGCGCCTCGACCCGTTCCTTGAGCAGCTTCATTCCGCAGTAGTAGTTCGGTTGCGTCTCGGGCTGCGAGCTACCGATCTTGAGGGTCAGGGTGGGGTTCTCGCCCTCGGCGGCGGGTTGGTTGCTCGATGTGGAGCAGCCCGCGGCCAGTACGAGCGACAAGGACAGGGCGAGCGCCGCGGTGATCCGGCGCGGCCCGACTGGACGGTGGCGCATGATGTCTCTCCCTAGAATCCGAGGAGGTGCGGAAGCCACAGCACGAGGCCGGGCAGTGCCGTGACGAGGATCAGCACGGCGACCAGGGGGATCAGGAACGGGATGATCCCGTGGAACACCTCTTCGACCGGTCGACCGGTCACCGAGGCAGTGACGAACAGGACGCTGCCGACCGGAGGCGTCAGCAGCCCGATCATCAGGTTGATGATCATGACGACCCCGAAGTAGATGGGGTCGACGCCGAGGCTCATGGCGACCGGCAGCAGCACCGGCACGAGCACGAGGATGGCGGCCGTCGCGTCGACCACCGTGCCGAGAATGAGGAGGACGATGTTGACCATGATCATGAAGACCCACGGTTCGCTCGACACCGAGGTCACCAACTCCGCCACGTCGCTGGAGACGTGTGCGCGGGTCAGGATCAGGCCGAGCAGCGCGGCCGAGCCCAGGATCAGGCCGATGCCGCCGGTGATGACGGCCGTCTCGCGCAGCGACTGGAGCATCACCCGGACCGTCAGCGTGCGGTAGATCAGGCCCAGCACGATCATCAGGAGCACGGCCACCGACGCGGCCTCGGTCGGTGTGAAGGTGCCGGACAGGATGCCACCGAGCAGGATGACCGGGACGAGCGCCGGGCCGATGGTGCCGATCGCCGTGGCCCGCAGCCGCGTACGGTCGAACGGCACCGACGTCACGTCCGGCCGCCGCCTCGTCCAGAGGAAGACGTACACGACAAGGCCGGCCGCCATGAGCAGGGCGGGGACGATCGACGCGGCGAACAGTGCCCCGGTGGAGACCGCCGCCGTCGCGGCGTAGATGACGGCCGGGATGCTCGGCGGCATGACTGGGCTGATCAACGACGACGACGCGGTCAGGCCGGCGGCGAACCGGTACGGGTAGCCCGCCTTCACCATGTGCGGGACCTCGATCTTGCCGAGGCCCGCCACGTCGGCGAGCGCCGAACCACTCATCCAGGAGAAGCCCACCGCGGTGCCGATGTTGACGTACGCCAGGTTGCCCCGGATGCGGCCCAGCACCGCCAGACAGAAGTCGTAGAGCCGGTCGGCGATACCGAGCCGGTTGGCCAGCACGCCGACCAGGATGAACAACGGGACGGCGAGCAGCGGAAAACTGTTCAGACCGTCGAAGACCACCTTCAGGGAAAAGCCGTTGGAGTTGCCGTCGGCGAGCGCCCACCACAGGCAGGGGCCGATGAAGGCGAGCCCGACCGGGACCCGCAGCAGCAACAGCAGGGTGATGACGAGGCCGATCATCCACAGTTCGAGAATCATCGGGCCTCCGCGGCGTCGAAGAACTCGTCCGGCTGCCCGGCCAGGAAGATACGGACGATGGCCCGCACGGCGCCGGAGAGGAAGCCGACGAGCGGGAACGCGTAAAGGAACCACATCGGGATGCCGAGGGCTGCCGTCCGGCGGTCCGGGTAGGCCTGGATCAGCGCGATCGCCTCCCACACCATCAGCCCGCAGATCACCGCGGTGCACACCGCGGCGATCGCCTTGACAACGGTCAGGGCCCGGCCCTTGGCGACATAGTCGATGATCTGGATGACGATGTGGCCGTTGTTGCCGATCAGGTACCCGACCGTGATGAAGGTCAGGACGATGAACGAGTAGTTGGCCAGCTCGCTGACGCCCTGCCAGTTGAGCGCCGGGACGTACCGGCTGATCACCTGCCACAGCACGCTGAGAAAGATCACGACGACGGCCAGCGAGGCGATCGCCAGCTCCACCGACCCCCAGAGGCGCAGAATTCTCGGTTCGTGCCGCTGCGGCCGGGCTTCCGGTTCCGGTGACGTGGCGGGGTCCGCCTGGGTGGCTTCTGGGTCAGCGGACATCGGCTGCCGCTCCCGGTACAGGGTCCGGCCGCCGGCAACACGGGCCGGCGGTGCGGGACGGGGTCCTCAACAATGCGCCTCGCTCTCAGATGTATGGCTGCCGTGACCGGAATCGACGATGCCTCGCGCTGGACCACCCAACGGACCATTTGAACCGCTGTGCGGACTAGGCGTAACGTACGGGCGTGCTGCGGCCCTGGCAAGGGCTTGAGTCCAGTCCGTTACGGATATGTGAATGCGGAGCCCGGGACGCGAGAATCGTGGCGATGCAGGCAGGATGGTCAGCGGACCATTCCCGGGATACGAGGAGAGTGCGCAACCGTGGACGCGCCCACTACCCGCAACGCCGCGGCCGACGCTGCCGACCAGCAGGGAGTACGTAGCGTCCAGCGGGCGCTGGGCATTCTCGGCCTGCTGACCGACGACCGGCCCCGGGTGACGATCCGCGACATCGTGGAGGAGACCGGGCTGGCCAAGACCACGGTGCTGCGCCTGGTGTCGACCCTGGAACAGAGCGGCCTGCTCTGGGCCACCGGCAACGGATACATGGCCGGGCCCGGACTCTGGCGCTGGGCGCACCTGGCCCGCCGCAGCTGGGAGCTGCCGCCCGAGACCCAGCGGGGCATGCGCGAGCTCGCCGCCCGCCGGCGCGAGACGGTCAACGTGTACGTGGTTCGCGACATCTACCGGGTGTGCGTCGCGCAGCAGGAGAGCCCGCAACCGCTGCGGCACGTCGTCCACGTCGGCGACGAACTGCCGATGTGGGCCGGCGCCTCCTCCAAGGTCCTGCTGCGCGACGCCACCCCGGCTCTGCTGGAGCGGATCGCCAAGACCTCGCCCTACGGGCGACAGCACGCCGAGACGATGCGCGCATGGATCGCCGAGGCCACCGAGCGGGGGTACGGCGAGAGCCACGGCGAACGTGAGGACGGGCTCTCCGCGGTGGCCGTACCGGTGCTCGGCCACACCGGCGGTGTCGTCGCCGCCCTGGCCCTGAGCGGCCCCACCGTCCGCTTCACCCCCGAGCGGGTCAACGAGTTCGCCGCCGACCTGCAGCAGATGGCCCAGCAGATGGCCGAACGGGGCTTCGATCGCCCGTTCAGCAGCCGCTGACCACTCCCCCGCTGTCACGACGCCAACTCCACGGGCGAGCCGCAACGCGACGACTCGTAGACGGCCTCGACGATCGCCAGCGACCGCAGCGCGTCCCGGCCGGTCACGGCCGGCTCCCGGCCGTCGCGCAGCGCCGCGACGAAATCGGCGATCTGCAGGGCGTGATAGGGCGCCAGATGGTCGTGTATCTCGGCCAGCGAGATGTCGAAAGGCCGCCCCGTGCCGGCGAACGTCTCCTCACCGGGCAGGGTCCGCACGTCGGTGAAACCGACACCCTCCGGGAACTCCATCACGCTCGCCGTCCGGCCGTGCGCGTCACTCACCCACACCTGCACCCCGAGCCCGGGCTGGAAGGTGGTGCCGGCCTGGACCGTGGCGACCGCGCCGGAGGCGAACTCGATGAGGGCGGCGGCGGTGTCCTCCACCTCGATGATCTGCTGGTGGGCGAGGGTGGCGCAGCGGCCGGTGACCCTCCGGGCGGTGCCCATGAACCACTGCAGCAGGTCGATGTGGTGGATCACCTGGGTCATCAGGACGCCACCGCCCTCGGTCTCCCAGCGACCGCGCCACGGCTCGGCCCGGTAGTAGTCGGCGCCCCGGTTGAGCCGGGCCACGACGCCGCCGCAGATCGGCGGCCCCATCCGCCCGTCGTCGATCGCCGCGCGGATGCGCGCCGCCGCCGGCCAGAACCGGCGCTGAAAGAGCACCCCGAACCGCACGCCGGCGGCGTCGGCAGCGGCGATCATCCGCTCGGCCTGGGCGACCCGCAGGGCGATCGGCTTCTCGCAGAGCACGTGCAGGCCGTGCCGCGCCGCGGCGAGCACCCCGGCCTCGTGCTCGGCGTGCGGGGTGCAGATGGTCACCGCGTCCAGCCCGGCGTCCAGCATCTGTTCCAGATCGCCGAAAGCTCGGTCGACGCCGTGTTCCCGGGCGAACGCACGGGCCCGCCCGGCATCCAGGTCGGCAACCGCGGTCACCTGGACGCCGTCGACCGCCCGCAACGCGCTGACATGGTTGCGGGCGATCCGGCCGCACCCGATGATCCCTACCCGCACGGCCGGCCACCTCGGGACAGGTGACCGGCCAGCCCGCGCATCCCCATCTCGTAGACCTCGGCGCCGAAGCCGGCCAGGAATCCCCAGGCAGCGGCGGCGGTCAGCAGGTCCCGGTAGAGCGGTTCCCGGCCGAGGACGTTGGTGAGGTGCACCTCGACGATCGGCCGGTCGAGCATCCGCAACGCGTCGTAGAGGGCGACGGAGCGGGTGGACAGGCCGGCCGGGTTGACGATGACCGCGGCCTCCTCCTCGTACGCCTGGTGCACCCAGTCGATGAGCTGGCCCTCGGCATTGGACTGCGCGAAGAACAGGTCGAAGTCGAGCTCCTCGGCGACCTTGCGGCATCTGCTCTCGATGGCGGCCAGCGTGGTCCGGCCGTACAGGTGCGGCTCGCGCCGGCCGAGCATGTCGAGGTTGGGACCGTTGAGGATGTACAACCGCTCCGGCACCGACGGCCTCGCCTTCCGGGCACTGGAACCTCAGTCGAAGATGCCCTGGTAGATGTCCTTGATGTTCCAGTGCCCCGGGGTCGGCACCGGCTCGTTGATCATGGGTACGTCGATGACCGCCGGCCGCCGCGCGGCAAGGGCGGCGCGCAGCGCGTCGCCGAGATCGTCAGCGCTGTTCACGGCGTAGCCGTCGGCGCCGCAGGCCCGGCCGAGCTCGGCGAAGTCCGGGCTGTACGGCGTGCCGTCCGGACCGGTGAAGTCGCAGCCGAAGCTCTGCCCGAAGTTGGCCGCCTGCAGGTCGCTGATGGTGCCGTGGGACCGGTTGTTCATCACCACGAAGATCACCGGCGCGCCCTGTTCCACCGCCATCGGCAGCGCCGGCAGCTGGGCGCTCATCCCGCCGTCACCGATCAGGGCGACCACGGTCCGCTCGGGCTGCGCGATCTGCACACCGACCGCGGCCGCCGGGCCGAACCCCATCGTCGAGGCGCCGCCCGGGGTGATGAACCGACCCTGCTCGGGAAGCTCGTAGCACTGGGCGACCCCGTTCTTGTTCCAGCCCACATCGGTCACCAGCACCGCGTCGGCGGGCAGGATCGCCCGCAGGTCGGTGAGGATGCGTTCCGGGCGTAACGGGAACTTGTCGCTGGTGCCGCGTTCGCGGCTGTCGGTGAACAGGGTGCGCCGGGTCGTGGTGATGGTCTCGCGCAGCCCGTCCCGGCGCCGGGGCTGCGGCGCGCGGGCGCGCACGGCGGTGCCGATCGCCTGCACCGCGTGCGTGACGTCGGCGACCGCGCCGATCTCGACCGGATAGTTGCGGCCGATCTCGGCCGGGTCGATGTCGATCTGGATGAGCCGCCCGGGCGGGAACTGCCAGGTGTAGCGGTCGTCCCAGGAGCTGGCGTCGGTCTCGGCGAACCGGGTGGCCAGGGCCAGGACGACATCCGCCTCCCGGGTGTACTCGTTGGTCATCTCCAGGCCCCAGAAGCCCGGCATGCCCAGCAGCAGCGGGTGGCTGTCGGGCAGGGTTCCCTTGGCCATCAGCGAGTGCACCACCGGGATGTCCAGGTGTTCGATCAGCGAGCGCAGCGCGTCGAGCCCGGGCCCGCGGCGCAGACCGCCGCCGATGTAGATGAGCGGTTTGTCAGCGGCGATCAGCATCTCGGCGATGCGGTCCGCGACGTCGGCGGACAGGGCCGGACGATGCGGGACGGCCAGCGGGTGGGTGCTGCCGGTACCGGCCGGCGCCGGCCGGGAGAAGTGGTCCATGGGCACGCTGAGCAGCACCGCACCCGGCCGCCCGGAGGCCGCCGTCCAGAAGGCACGCTCGGTGAAACGGGGGAGGTCGGCCGCCCGGTGGACCTGCCAGGCCCGCTTGACGAAAGGCCGGTAGATGGCCGTCTGGTCGGCGTCGGCGTGCAGGTTCACCTCTTGGTGCGGGTGCCGGCCGTGATAGTAGGACGGGATGTCGCCGGCGATCGCGACCAGCGGCACCGAGTCGAGGGCGGCGGTGAGCACACCGGTGACTCCGTTGGTCAGACCGGGACCGACGTGCATGAGCACCACACCGGTGCGGCCACTGGCCCGGGCGTAGCCGTCGGCCGCGTGCGCGGCGGCCTGCTCGTGCCGGGCGATGACGAACTTGATGCGGCTTCGCCCGATCGCGTCCAGCAGAGCGATGTTGGTGTGCCCGCAGGTGCCGAAGATGTACTCGACGCCGTACGACTCCAGCTGATTGACCATCGCCTCGGCGGCGGTGACCGTGCCCATCAGATCTCCTCCTGCTCACCGGAAAGGGACATGCCACGCAGCAGGAGGGTCTTGACGACCGTGTAGTCGTCGATCATCCAGCGCGGCGCCTCACGGCCGAAGCCGGAGTCCTTGACGCCGCCGAACGGCACGTGGTCCAGGCGGAAGTTCGAGGACCCGTTGACGATCAGCCCGCCGACCTCCAGCTCGCGCCAGGCGGTCAGGATCCGGCGTACGTCGTAGGTGAACAGCCCGGCCTGCAGCCCGTAGCGGCTGTCGTTGCAGGTCGCCAGCACCTGGTCGAAGTCGTCGAACGACTGCACCGCGACGGCGGCGCCGAACACCTCCTCGCGGATCAGCCGGGCATCCGGCGGGGCGGAGGCGACGACGGTCGGGATCACCGTCGCGCCGTCGCGGCGGCCGCCGGTGGTGATGGTCGCGCCGCCGGCGGAGGCCTCGTGCGCCCACGCCACGACGCGTTCGGCCGCGTCGTCGTCGACCATCGAGCCGACGTCGGTGGCCGGATCGAGTGGGTCTCCGACGGTGAGCTTCTCGACCGCGAGGGTGAACGCGTCGAGGAACTCCCGGTACCGGCTGTGGTGGACGTAGACGCGCTGCACCGAGATGCAGCTCTGCCCGGAGTTGCTGTAGCCGGTGGCGGCGCAGATCCGGGCGGCCGCGACGATGTCAGCGTCCTCGCAGACGATCGTCGCGGCGTTGCCGCCGAGCTCCATGACCAGTCGTTTGGCGCCGGCCGACCGGGCTACCGCGGCACCGGTCTCGGGGCTGCCGGTGAAGCTGATGACTCCCACCTCGGGCGCCGAACTCAGGGCCGCACCGACCGGTCCCCCGCCGTGCAGCACCTGTACCGCCTCGAGGGGCATCCCGCTGTCGAGCAGCAGCCGCACCACCGCGACGGAGGAGGCCGGGGCCTGCGGGGGTGGCTTGACGATCGTCGTGTTGCCGGCTGCGAACGAGGCGCCCAGTTTGTGGGCGAGCAGGTTCGCCGGCGCGTTGAACGGGGTGATCGCGAGGGCGACACCGACGGGGGCGCGGTGGGTCAGAGCCGTGTTGCCCACGCCACGGGGCCAGCCCGCGACCGGCAGGACCTCGCCGCCGATGCGGCGGGCCTCGGCAGCGCAGACCGCGAAGGTGTCGGCCACCCGGTCGATCTCATTGCGACCGTCCTTGACCGGCTTGCCGAGCTCCAGCGCGAGCAGCCGGGCCAGGTCGTCGCGCCGGGCGAGGGCCGTGGCGGCGGCGCGTTCGAGCACGGCGGCGCGCGCCGCGGGCGACATCCGGGCGACCGCCTTGGCGCCACGGCGCGCGTAGCGCAGAGCCGCCTCGACATCGATGTCGTCAGCCTGCCGGGCGGTGCTGACGACGGCCCGGGTCCACGGACCGGCCCGGTTCGTGTGCTGCCCGTCGCTCACCCACTCCCCGGCGACCAGGCAACCGACGGTGATAGGCAGGTCATGCGGCTCGTCAGTCATCACCACTCCCTCGGCGAACCACTTGGCAGACCATATGGACCGCTCTGTGGACTAGGTGTAACGTACGGGCCGCGAGGTCCCCTGGCAATGCCTTGGTTGCCGAGCCGGTGGAGGGGGCACTGCAATCGCATTGATCCGCCGCCTGACCGCCATGCCGGGCTGTCCGCCCGATGACGACCGAGGGGCACGTCTGATGGATGACGATCGACCGTTGCACGGCGTCCGGGTCCTGGACCTGGCCAATGTTCTGGCCGGGCCGTACTGCAGCTACCAACTGATGCTGCTCGGTGCGGAGGTCGTCAAGATCGAACGGCCCGGCGACGGTGATCTGGCCCGCAAGCTGGGCCCGGAGCCGGACTTGAACCACGCCGGGATCGGCGCCTCCTTCCTCGCGCAGAATGCGGGCAAGAAGTCCGTCGAGCTCGACCTCAAGAACGCCGCCGACCGCACGACCTTCGAGGGCCTGCTGCGCGAATCGGACGTGCTGCTGGAGAACTTCCGGGCCGGCGTGCTGAGCCGCATCGGCTACGACTGGCAGACCCTGCACCGGATCAACCCGCGCCTGGTGTACTGCGCGATCTCCGGGTTCGGCCAGACCGGGCCGATGCGCCAGGCTCCGGCGTACGACCAGATCATCCAGGGGCTGTCCGGGATGATGAGCATCACCGGCACCCCGCAGACCGCGCCGCTGCGGGTCGGTTTCCCGGTCTCCGACACCATCGGTGGCCTGGTCGCCGCCATGACGATCGCCGCGGCCCTCGCCGGCCGGGCGCGCACCGGCAAGGGCGTCTGCCTGGACGTCTCGATGCTGGAGACGTCGCTGTCCGCGATGGGCTGGGCAGCGTCGAACTACCTCGTCAGTGGCGTCCCGCCGGAGCCGATGGGTGACCAGAACGCCACCGCCGCCCCGTCCGGAACCTTTCAGGCGGCGGACGGAGCGCTCAACATCGCCGCCAACCGGCAGGAGCAGTTCGAGACCCTCTGCCGGATCATCGAGCGCACCGATCTGCTCACCGACGCGCGGTTCGCCGAGCGCGAGGCCCGTAAACAGCATCGGGCGGCCCTCAACGACGAGATCAACACCGCGTTGGGCAGGCGGCCCGCCCTCGAATGGGAGGAGCGCCTGTCGGCGGCGGGTGTTCCGGCGGCCCGCATCCTGACCGTTCCGCAGGCGATGGAGCTCGACCAGCTGGAGGTCCGCGGCTTCCTCACCGACCTGGAGTTTCCCGGCGATCCGAATCGCACGCTGCGAGTCACCGGCAACGGGGTGCTGGTCAACGGCGAGCCCTTGCGGCCGACGGCGCCGCCACCGCTGCTCGGCGAACACAACGGCGAGTACAAGTACCCCACGGACGAGGTGAGCGCCCAGTGACCGAGCACCGGAACGAGCCGACCGTACGGGACGTGTCCGACTGGTGGGCGACGAGCGTCTCACGGATCGAGCCCAACCGCATCGAACTGCGTGGGCATCCGGTGCAGGACCTGATCGGCTCGATCAGCTTTCCCGGGATCATCTGGCTCATGGTGCGCGGCGAGACCGCCACCGCCGGCCAGGAGCGCCTGCTCGAGGCGGCTCTGGTCTCCTCGGTGGATCACGGGCCGCACGCGCCGTCGATCGCGGTGGCGCGCATAGCGGCGACCTGTGGCATCGGCCTGAACAACGCCATGGCCACCGGTGTGAACCTGCTCGGCGATGTGCACGGCGGCGCCGGTGAGCAGTGCATGGCACTGCTGGCCGACGTCCGGCAGCGGCATCAGCAGGGCACCGACCTCGCCACCGCCGCCGAGACGACCGTCCGTGAATGGCAGACCCGGTCCAAGTATCTGCCCGGCTTCGGGCACCGCTTCCACACCGTCGACCCGCGCCGGGATCCGCTGCTCGGCCAGGTGGAACAGGCCGTTGCCGACGGCGTCGTGGACGGCACCTACCTGCGGGCCGCCCTCGCGATCGAACAGATCCTCGCCGACGGCAGATCCCGGCCGGTGCCGATCAACATCGACGGCTGCACCGCCGTGGTCTACGCGGAGCTGGGTTTCCCGCCGCCGCTGGCCCGCGGCCTGTTCGTGCTGAGCCGCAGCGTCGGCATCCTCGCCCACGCCTGGGAGGAGACCGGTCAGGGCCGCCGCAACAAAGGGCCGATGCCGCCGTCCATCCTGCCGACCTTCCTCGACGGCAGCTGAGCAGGCACCTGCTCTCATCGAGAAATCTCCGTGGAAACCCCCGGCTGCAGCCGTGGGGAGGAATCGGCTTTCCTGCGGAGCAGGTCAGGGGTGGCCCATCCGCCGTTAGGGCGGATGGGCGTCTGGTCAGACGTTACGCTGGTTCTCGACATACCTCTTCACGATCTCCAGGGTTGTGCCGCCGATGGTGGCGACGAAGTACGAGTTGGTCCACAAGGTCGGCATCCGGGACTTGAGGTGCGGGAACTCGGTGCGCAGCAGCCGGGAGGATCGCCCCTTGATCTGCTTGACCAGCCGGTGGATGCCGTACTGCGGGTAACAGATGACCAGCAGGTGCACGTGGTCGGGCATCGTCTCCGGCTCCACGATGGGGCGCCCCGTTCCGCGCACACCTCGCGGATGATCTCTTTGAGGCGGATGTCGACGTCCTCCTTGATGACGTCGCGGCGGTACTCGGCAAGCTGAGCAAGCTGCTGACCGAGGCTCGGGCGCGGATGCCTTGGCTGCGCGAGGGGTCCCAGGTCGCCCAGCAGCAGACGCAGCGCACGATGGCCCGCCGCCGCCGGCCGAAGGGCCAGGCGGCGTCGAAGGGCTACCAGGCCGCGAAGCGGCTGGCCGCCCGGATCGCCAAGAAGACGGCCCGGCAGAACACCCACGACTCCCGCGCCTGGGCCAAGAACCTGGTCGGCCACCACAATCTGATCGCCGTCGAGGACTTCAAACCGAGGTTCCTGGCCAAGACGTCGATGGCCCGCAAGGCCGCTGATGCGGCGATCGGCGCGTGCAAACGAGAACTTGTCGAGCGTGGCAAACGGGCGGGCCGCAAGGTGGTGCTGGTGCCGCCCGCCTACACCACGATGACCTGCTCCGGGTGCGGCGAGAGAACCAATCTCCGTCTCGGGCTGGGTGTACGGACTTTCGAGTGCACGGCCTGCGGCTACACCGCAGGCCGCGACCTCAGCGCCGCGAGGACGATCCTCGCCACCGTTGAACGCAACCGTGCCAGTGCCGACGACGTAAGACATCGGATCACCTCCTTCCGGGAGCGTGGATCGGGTGCAGTCTGAGCTGGGAAATCTCCTGGATTCATCCGTGGGGATGTCGTTAAGCCGCGTCCGCCGGTTTCCGGTTCGGCGGCACCGCGTCGAGCCGGCGGCGAGCGGCGGCGACCGCGAGGCGCGCGTGCTCCTTGGCCCCGATCTGCGCCACCAGCTGCGCACGGGGGATCTCCAGGGCGTACGGGATGCCGGGCGGCAGGGCGGCCAGAATCCCGTCGATGTCGATACCGCCCTCACCGGGGTAGAGCCGCTCGAACCGCGCGGTGTGGATGAGGTCCTCCTTGGCCGGCGGCACCCCCGGCGGCGCGTCGCAGACGTGCGCGAAGTGGAACCACTCGGCCGGCAGCTCCCGCAGGTCGGCCACGCTGGAGCCGGAGCGGGCGAAGTGCAGCAGGTCGATCAGCAGGCCGGCGTTCGGCTGGCCGGCCGCTCGTAGCACCCGGGTCGCCTCGGTCAGATCCGGTGTCTCGGTCCACGACGGGAACTCCAGATCGACGGTGAGACCGAGCGGGTGGGCCAGCTGGCACAACTGCGCGTACCGGTCGATCTTGCGGTTGCGGTCGGGGTCGGGCAGTTGGGCGATGACGTGGCGGGCGCCGAGCTCGGCGCCGGCTTCCAGCACACGCTGGAGGTCATCCGGGTTCTGGTCCGGGCCGATCCGGGCCAGTTCGATGTCGAGCACCTCGACCCCGGTGGCGGCCAGGCGCACCTTCGTCGTGCGCATCAGGGCCGGATCGGTGGCGAGCGGATAGTGTGGCTCGACCTGCGTGACGCGGGTCAGGCGCAGGCCCACGTACCGGTAGCCGGCGTCCGCGGCCGCCTCGACCAGCTCCGGCGGGGACAGGCTCAACGCGGTCAGGTGGGCCAGCGAGTAGTCGTGCTCACCCGCGTACGTCTGCTGTGGGGTGTCCTTCAGTCGCCGCAGGCGACGTCGCCGGTGCGCGGCCATGCGCACCGGCGCGCTGGCGGCCGAGCCGTAGCCGGCGTAGTCGCCCACCCGCTGGACGACCTCGAAGAACAGCCGGGAGCCCAGCATCTCGGTGTAGAAGTGCAGGTATTCGCCACCCTCGTCGGCGTCGTAGAGGATGGAGTGCTCACGCAGGGTGGCCAGCAGCGCGGGCGGCGGGGCGAGCCGCGCGTCGAGGTCGTCGTAGTAGTTGTCCGGGATGCGCAGCACCGGCGCGCCGAGCTCGCGCATGGCCTTCGCGGCGGCGATCACGTCGTCGCTGGCGAAGGCCACGTGCTGCGGGCTCGGCACGGCCGGTGACCAGGCCCCGCGCCGCAGCGGCGCGGTGTTGAGGGTGATCCGGAAGGTGTGCTCCGTGTCGGTGGCCGACCGGCTGCGCAGCAGGCCGAAGGGAGCGGTGAGCTCGGTCGTCGGGCCGGCCTCCAGGCCCAGCACCGTGCGATAGAAGAGGGCGACCTGGTCGAAGTCGTCGACCGGCTCGGTCAGCGCGATGTGATCGGTGGCGCGGACCAGGCCGTCGGTGCGGGACTGTTCCGCGGTGGGCTCGAAGTCGGTCAGCCAGCTGTTGCCGTCGGTGCCCGGCCGGCAGAAGAAGATCGCTGTGCCGTCCGGCGCGGCCACGGAGCTCAGATCCGCCTCGCCGGGCTGGCGCACGCGTGGCAGCACCGGCGCGAGCAGCCGGTCGGCGCGCTGAGCGGATTCCGCGGGATCGCTGCTCTGCACCCCGAGGGCGCAGATCGCCGCGGTTCCGGGCGGGACGGTGCGCTGCGGCGCGTAGTTGAGCAGGATCCGGGCGTCGTTCTGCTGCCACAGCTGCACCGGCTTGGAGCGGTGTTGCCCGATGCGGGCGAAGCCGAGGGCGGTCAGGGTGCGGGCGACGACCGGGCCGGAGACCTCGTCGACCGCCAGCTCGGTGAACATGTGACCGCCCAGGCGTGGCGCCGCCGGCAGGCCGGGCAGGCCGGGCCGCCGCGCGCCGGTGGGGCGGCCCGCGGCGACCGACTCCTGCAGGGCGAGCAACGAGCGCATCCCGTCGATGGCGGCGTGCCGCGGATCGGCCTGCCGGTAGACGTCGTTGAACACCTCCAGCGACAGCGGGCCGCGGTAGCCCGTGGCCAGGACCTGGCGCAGGAAGCCGGTCAGATCGAAGGAGCCGAGCCCGGGGAACAGCCGGTGATGGCGGCTCCACTCCACCACGTCCATCTTCAGGCGGGGGGCGTCGGCCAGCTGCAGGTGGAACACCTTCGCGCCGGGGATCACCCGGATCCCGGCGGGGTCGTCACCGCGGGACAGGACGTGGAAGCTGTCCAGGCACAGGCCCAGCGCGGGATGGTCGGCGTGCCGCACGATGCGCCAGGCGTGGGCGTAGGTGTTCACCGACCGGCCCCACGCCAGCGGCTCGTAGGCGATCCGGATGCCGCGCCGCGCGGCCCGTTCGGCCAGCTCCCGTAGCTGCTCGGCGGCCAGTTCGTCGTCGTCGACGGACTCGGCGGACTCCGACGAGGTGACCAGCAGGACGCCGGCGCCCAGCTGTTCCAGGACGTCGAGCTTGCGTTCCGCGCGGCGCAGGTTGGCCCGCAGTGTGTCGGGCGCGACCGCCTCGAAGTCGCGGAACGGCTGGTAGAGGTCGATGGTCAGCCCACGGCGGGCGCACTCCTGCCGGATTCTGATCGGTGACCACGCCGACGCGATGAGATCACTCTCGAAGATCTCGACACCGTGGAAGCCGGCCGCCGCCGCGGCCGCCAGCTTGTCCTCCAGCGTCCCGGACAGGCACGCGGTGGCGATCGTCAGGTGCGGCCTGGTCGGCGGTTCGGTGGTCAGGTCCTGCGCAGCATCATGATCAGCGATGAGCATGGTGCCCTGCCTTCCTCGACGGCCCTGCCCGGCTGCGGAGCAACGGAAGGAACTGCGGCCTTGCCACTGACCGCAATGTATGTACTAGTTAGTTAGTTATACTCGCCGAGCGCCGGACGAGAAAGGGTTGCCCACCCGCGACCACGGTGAGTTCTCGAGCCGAAGGAGGGCCATTGGCCACGCAGACGCCGGACTCGCCGGCGACGGCACCCGCAGCACGCGACGCTGAGCGCACTCGATCCGAGATCCTCGCGGTCGCCAGGCGCGAGTTCGCCGACAAAGGCTTCGCCGGCGCCCGGGTCGACGAGATCGCGGCGAAGACCCGCACCACCAAGCGGATGATCTACTACTACTTCGGCGGCAAGGAAAGCCTGTACATCGCGGTGCTCGAGCAGGCGTACACCGGGATCCGCGCCCTGGAGCAGCAGGTCGACGTGGAACATCTCGACCCGGCCGAGGCGATCCGGCAGCTCGCCGCCCTCACCTTCGACCACCACGAGTCACACCCGGACTTCATCCGGCTGGTGAGCATCGAGAACATCCACCACGCCCGGCACATCGCCCGCTCCGACATCCTGGCGGGCCTGGCCAATCCGGCGCTGGACGCGCTGACCCGGATCCTCGACCGCGGGCGCGCGACCGGCCGGTTCCGCCGGGACGTCGAGCCGATCGACGTGCACATGATGATCAGTGCATTCTGCGTCTTCCGCACGGCGAACAGGTACACCTTCAACGCGATCTTCAAGTGGGACATGCTCGACCCCGATCGCCGCGACCACTACCGGACCATGATCGGCGACATCGTGCTGGAATACCTGACCGCCTCACGTTGATCCGCCGTCACGATCGCGAACGGCGACGGCGTCACAACTTGCGGGCGGATGGCCGATCGGTCGCGCCAGATCTAGCATGATCCCCATGAGCGACGTCAACGCCGGTGAGCTGCCCGAGCTGACGTTCGTACTCCCCACCATCCCGGCCTCTGCCGGAGCTCTGGTTCGGGGCCGCAAGGGCCGATTGCTCATCCTGAAGCCCACGTACAAGGGCGGCTGGACGCTCCCGGGTGGGATGGTCGAGGTCGGCGAGTCACCCTGGGATGCGTGTCGCCGCGAAACCAGGGAGGAGTGCGGCCTCGAGATCACCTCGGGGCGGCTGGTGTGCGTGGACTTCCTCCGCCCACGGCCGGACCGTCCGGGTGGTATGCGCTTCCTTTTCGACTGCGGCGTCCTCGACGACGCCGTCCTGGACACGGTGGTCATCCAGCCGCTCGAGATCGCCGAAAGCCGGATCGTGCCGATCGACACGGCGCTGCCCCTACTCAGCGGACCGGTCCGACGTCGAGTACGCGCCGCCTGGAAGACAAAACGGGTGCGTTATCTGGAGGACGGCCGCCCTGTGCAGGGGATCAGCCCTTAAGAGGGCATCTGATCCTCTAAGAGGGCATCTGATTCGGATGTGCCCGTTTAGTCAGGTATGGAGACGCAGTCAGCGCCAGCTTTGGGTGGATTCT
>NZ_JBEZZB010000108.1:12772-36249 GCF_040638955.1 Actinoplanes sp. NPDC024001 | reverse complement strand
AGCAGCGAAAGCGCCGATGGCGGTGGCACCGATGGCAAACCTACGGATCTGAACCTTCATCAACTACGTCCCCTCACGTATTTGCTTACGGGGACCAGGTTCGGAGCGGCAGGTTGTGAACGAGATGTCCGACCGTTGCGCCCGGGGAGCAGTCGTCATCGCCGGTTCTGACCGTTCGGAGGACGGGGCCGGGCTCGAACGGCCAGTAATCGAATTATTTCGATCCGTCGCTGGCTGAATCCCGTGTGTCCGGTCGGCGGGCAGCTCCGCCCGCAGTCCTACGCAGGGGGAAAGAATGCTGAGTACCACTCGATCCCGGATCCGCGCGGTCGCCGTCGTCGGGATGGCCGCGGTCGCCGCCGCGGTCGTCACCGTGACCCACGAGGCGTCCGCCGCCGAGAGCCGCACGGTGGCGGTCCCGTTCATTCCGGAGATCATCCAGCCGCCGGCCGGTTCCCGGCTGGTCGGCGCCTATCTCGTCACCAAGGGCACCCAGACCTACACCTGCGTCGTGCCGGCGGGCGCGACGACCGGGGCCTACACCGGCGCGTCGGTGCCCGAGGCGCAGCTGATCGGCACCGGTGGCCGCCTGCACCACTTCGGCGGCCCGAGCTGGCAGTCGGTCCGCGACGGCTCCCTGGTCACCGCGGCCAGGGTCGAGTCGTCACCGCGGGCCGGCACCATTCCCGAGCTGTTGCTGAAGGTCAACTCTCGTACCGGTGAGGGTGTCCTGAGCAGGTCGGACTACATCAACCGGTTGCGCACGTCGGGCGGCGTGGCCCCGGCCGGCAGCTGCACCGCCGGGCAGTCGGTGAGCGTGCCGTACGGCTCGATCTACGTCTTCTGGGACGCGCCCGGCGTGTAGCCGGCCGCGGTGGCCCCTTCTCAAGTCTCCGAAAACTTTTCGTAAGTCGTTCTTGTACGGCCACTCCGGGCCATGCCAATCTCCCTTGTCAGCGGGAGCGTTCCACGGCCCCGAGTATCGAAAAGTTTTCGTAGACCGGCGCGGATTGTCATCCGTCGCCGGGGCTTCCCATGAGAAGGGGTCAGCGCATGACCGGAAAGTTCGCGTCCCGAACACGGCGGATGGCCGCCATCGCTGTCGCGGTGGCGGCCACGGTGACCGCCGCCGCCTGCGGCGGGACAGCCGGCCCGGGCGAGGCGGCCGCCTCCGGCCTGACGATGTGGGCGCTGTCGGACCAGACCACGTTGAAGGAGTCGGTGGAGGCCTACAACGCCGACCACCCGGACCGGAAGATCACTCTGCAACTGTTCGCCAACGACGACTACAAGCAGAAGCTGCGGGTCGCGTTCGGCGCCGGTCAGGGCCCGGACATCTTCTTCAGCTGGGGCGGTGGCGCCCTGGGCGACTACGTCTCGTCCGGCAAGGTCGCCGAGATCAGCGCCACCGACCTCGACACCCGCCGGTTCACACCGAGCGTGCTCAAGACGGCCACCTTCGACGGCAAGGTCTACGGCATACCCGCCAACGGTCTGGCCCCGGTCGTCCTCTACCACAACAAGAAGGTGCTGGCCGACGCCGGCGTGCAGCCGCCCCGGACCTATGACGACCTCAAGGCCGCGGTGGCGACCCTGAAGAGCAAGGGCGTCACGCCGATCTCGCTCGCCGCGAACTCGAAGTGGCCGACGCTGATGTGGCACGAGTATCTGCTCGACCGCACCGGCGGCGCCCAGGTGTTCGAGCGCATCGGCGCCGGGGACGGCAGCGGATGGACCGACCCGTCGGTGACGAAGGCCAACCAGTTGCTGCAGGAGCTCGTGGACGCGGGCGCGTTCGGCGACAACGCCTCCTCGCTCTCCTACGACCAGGGCGCCGCGACCGCTCTGCTCCACACCGGCAAGGCCGGTTTCGAACTGATGGGCACCTGGGAGTACGCGAACATCGCCAAGGCCGCACCCGACCTCGTGGCCCAGGGCAACCTCGGCTGGACGGCCTTCCCCACGATCCCCGGCGGGGCGGGGAACCCGGACGCCATCGTCGGCAACCCGTCGAACTACCTGTCGATCAGCGCGGCCACCAAGGACCGGGCCGCCGCCCTCACCTACCTGAAGGACTACGTCCTCAACGACGCTCAGGTCGACGCCTACCTCGCCGCCGGCAGCGTGCCGCCGGTCAACGGACTGGAGGCCAAGCTCGCCGCGGTGACCACCCCGGACAAGGAGTGGCTGCAGTTCGTCTACGACCTGGTGCAGAAGTCACCGACCTTCCAGCTGTCCTGGGACCAGGCGTTGCCGTCGGAGCAGGCCGACCCGCTGCTCACCAACGTCGACGAGTCCTTCCTGAAGAAGATCACGCCCGAGCAGTTCGGGCAGAACATGAGCAAGGCCTCCTGACGTGACCGTTGCGCGTACCTCTCACCGGGGCGCGACCGCGTGGCGGCGCCGGACCACCGGCGCCGCCATGGCGGCGCCCGCCCTGCTGCTCTTCGGACTGTTCGGCATCGTCCCGCTCTCCGGGGTGGTGATCCTCAGCTTCACCGGCTGGGACGGCCTCGGCGCGATCAGCTGGACCGGCGCCGCGAACTGGACCAGCGTCCTGACCGACTCCGCGACCTGGGACGCGCTGTGGCTCACCGCCAAGGTCATGGTGCTCAGCTGGCTGCTGCAGACCCCGATCGCGCTGGCTCTGGGACTGTTCCAGGCCGCCGCCGGGCGCTGGCGGGCCCTGCTGGCCGTCCTGTTCTTCCTGCCGCTGCTGCTGTCCGCGGTCGCGGTCGGCCTCACCTGGCAGGCGCTGCTCGACCCGGCGTTCGGCATCGGCGCCACACCCGGCCTCGGCTGGCTGGCCCGGCCGCTGCTCGGCGACCCGGACCTCGCCCTGTACGCCGTCATCTTCGTCATCGCCTGGCAGTTCATCCCGTTCCACGCCCTGCTCTACCAGGCCGGGGTCCGGCAGATCCCGGTGTCGCTGTACGAGGCCGCCGCCATCGACGGCGCCGGCCGCGGCGACCGGTTCTGGCGGATCACCCTGCCCCAGCTGCGCTACACCGTCGTCACGTCCACCACGCTGATGCTGGTCGGCTCACTGACCTACTTCGACCTGATCTTCGTGCTGTCCGGGGGCACCGGCGGTCCCGGAACGGCGACCCGGGTCCTGCCGCTGGCCATGTACATCACCGGCTTCCAGGCGCACGACATGGGCCGGGCCAGTGCCATCGCCACGATCCTCGTGTTCACCGGGCTCGCCCTGTCCCTGATCACCACGAAATGGTCCGGCTTCACCCGGATGGCCAGCCAGCAGGAGGGCTCGTGACCGCGACGACGTCGTACCCCCGTACCCCGGTGAAGCTGCCTGCTGCCGCACCGGCCGCGACCGGCGGGACTTTCTCGCCGGCGCGCCTCGCGCGCCGTGCCGTCACCGGTGGCGCCACCCTGCTGTGGACGGCGATCGTGATCGTGCCGCTCTACTGGGTGGTCGTCACCAGCCTGCGCGACCGGGCCGACTTCCTGAGCACCAGCCCGCTGGCGCCGCCGGCCGATCCCACCCTGGCCAACTTCCGGACCGTGCTCGCCGGCGATTTCGGCACCTACCTGCTCAACAGCGCGGTGGTCACCGCCGCCGCGGTGCTGGTCACGGTGGCGGTCTCGCTGATGGCGGCCTTCGTCGTCGCCCGCGGCACGTCGCGCTGGTCCCGGTGGTACTTCCGGCTCTTCCTGCTGGGTCTGGCCATCCCGCTGCAAGCGGTGATCATCCCGGTCTACCTGCTGATCATCCGGATGCAGCTGTACGACAGCCTGCTCGCGATCATCCTGCCGTCCGCCGCCTTCGCCGTCCCGATCACCGTGATGATCCTGGTCAGCTTCCTGCGCGACGTGCCGCACTCGCTGTTCGAGGCGATGCAGGTGGACGGCGCCGGTGAGTGGAAGCAGCTGTTCGCCCTGGCGCTGCCGCTCACCCGGCCGGCCATCGTCACCGTCGTGGTCTACAACGGCCTGCAGGTCTGGAACGGGTTCCTCTTCCCGCTGATCCTCACCCAGAGCAACGAACGGGCCGTGCTGCCGCTCGCCCTCACGCTCTACCGGGGTCAGTTCGGCATCGACGTGCCGGCCACGATGGCCGCCGTGGTGCTGTCCACGCTGCCGATCCTGCTGCTGTTCGTCCTGGCCCGCCGTCAGCTGATCGCCGGGCTCACCGCGGGTTTCTCCAAGTGAGTCAGGCCGGCGCGGCGGTCGACTCGCGCACGACCAGGCGGGTCGCCAGCTCGACGCGGGAGGTGGGCGGCGCCTTGCCCTCGGCGAGCTGGATCAGGGTACGCACCGCCACCCGCCCCATCTCCTCGAACGGCTGGCGCACCGCGCTCAGCGGCGGCGACGTCATCGAGGCCACGGCGGTGTCGTCGAACGAGATCACGCTCAGGTCGCCGGGCACCCGGCAGCCCGCCCGGCGCGCGGCTTCCAGGGCACCCAGCGCCTGCTCGTCACTGGCCGCGAAGATCGCGGTCGGCGGCTGCGGCAACGCCAGCAACGCCGTCGTCGCGGTCACCGCCTCCTCGAAGTCGAAGTCACTGGATCTGATCAGCTCCGGGTCGACGGCGATGCCGGCCTCGTCCAGTGCGGCGCGGTATCCGTGCAGGCGGGCGGCGCCGGCGACCGAGTGCGGGCGCCCGGCCAGCATGCCGATCCGGCGATGCCCCAGCTCGAGCAGATGCTCGACCGCGGTGCGGCCGCCCTTCCAGTTGGTCACCCCGATGCTGGGAATCTCGATGACCGGCTCGCTGAGCGGGTCGACCAGCACCACCGGGATGTGCTGCTCGACGATGCGCTGCTGATCCTGCTCCGCCAGCATGCTGATCACCAGGATCATGCCGGCGGCGTCCAGCGTCTCGCACTCGTCGAGCCAGCGGGAGATCGACTGCCGGTTGGTCATGCCGAGGATCGGGTGTGCGCCGGCCTCGGCCGCGCCGGTCACGATCCCGCGGACCACCTCGAGCGTGTACGGCCCGGCCAGGTCGCGGAACACGGTCAGGAATCGGCGTGGCCGGCCCGGGTCGGCGCCGGGCCGCCGGTAGCCGAACTCCGCCAGCAGGGCCTCGACCCGTGCCCGGGTCGCCTCGCCCACGTCACGGCGGCCGTGCACCACCTTCGACACCGTCGAGACCGACACCTGCGCAGCGCGCGCCACCTCGCTGATCAGACCGTGCCGGCCGGCCTGTCCACGCGCACTCCGCTCCACGTCCACCTCGCATTCTTTCGCGCCACCGTACATCCACAAGGAGTAACGCATGACCGCCACGACCCCGAAGCCCGCCCCCGCCGATGCGGCGCCGGGTGGCAGCGCCCGGCCGTGGAGGGACCCCGGCCGGCCCACCGCGGAACGGGTGGAGTCACTGCTCGGCGAGCTGACCGTGGCCGAGAAGGTCGCGCAGCTCGGCAGCGCCTGGGAGGACGTCGAACCGTCGGGCCCGGAAGTGGCCCCGGGCACCAGCCTGCTCGGCCGGGTCGGCGACCTCGACCAGACCGCACGCGACGGCCTCGGTCAGCTGACCCGTCCCTACGGCACCGTGGTGCGGGCGCCGCTGGAGCACGCCCGGATGCTGGCCGGCCGGCAACGGCAGATCATGGCGCAGAGCCGGCTCGGCATTCCGGCGATGACGCACGACGAGTGCCTCACCGGCTTCACGGCCTTCGGCGCCACCATCTATCCGACCTCGCTGGCGATGGCCGCCACCTTCGACCCCGGACTGATCGGCCGGGTCGGGCACGCCATCGGGGCGGACATGGCCGAGGCGGGCGTGCACCAGGGGCTCGCGCCGGTGGTCGACGTCATCCGCGACTATCGGTGGGGACGCTGTGAGGAGACCTACGGCGAGGATCCCTACCTGGTCGGGGAGATCGCCGAAGCGTACGTGCGCGGCCTGCAGGCCGAGGGTGTGCACGCCACGCTCAAACACTTCGCCGGGTACGCCGCCTCGGTGGGCGGACGCAACCACGCCCCGGTCAGCGTCGGCCGGCGCGAACTCAACGATGTGATCCTGCCGCCGTTCGAACGTCTCGTCGCCGCAGGCGTCGCGTCCGTCATGAATTCCTATGCCGGTATCGACGGTGAGGCCCCGGCGGCCAGCCGCCGGCTGCTGACCGGGCTGCTGCGTGACACGTGGGGCTTCGAGGGCACGGTCGTCTCCGACTACTGGTCCATTCCGTTCCTGGTGACCGCCCACCGTGTCGCCGCGGACCTGCCGGCGGCCGGGCGCGCCGCGCTGCGTGCCGGGATGGACGTGGAGCTGCCCGACCAGCGCGGCTTCGGCCAGGCCCTGGTCGACGCCGTCGAGAGCGGGGAACTCGGCGAGGACGAACTGGACCGGGCCGTCCGCCGGGTGCTGCGCCAGAAGATCGAACTCGGGCTCTGCGACCCCGGCTGGGATCCCCGGCCGCCCGCCCTGCGCGCCGGCCGGCTGGACCTCGACAAACCGGCCAGCCGCGAGCTCGCCCGCGCCGTCGCCCGCGACAGCGCGGTCCTGCTGAGCAACGACGGCACGCTGCCGCTGCCGGCCACCGGCGCCATCGCGATCGTCGGTCCCTGCGCCGACGACGTACGCACCATGCTGGGCTGTTACAGCTTCCCCAACCATGTGCTGTCCGGCCGTCCGGAACTCGGCGCCGGCGTCGAGATCGCGTCCCTGCGCGACGCCCTGGCCGGGGAACTGCCTGAGGTGCGCTGGTCGTACTCCCGGGGCTGCCCGGTGCGTGAGCCGGACACGACCGGTATCGCCGAGGCTGTCGCCGCGAGCCGGGGCAGCGCGGCGGCGGTGGTCGTCGTCGGCGACCGGCCGGGCATGTTCGGCATCGGCACCTCCGGTGAGGGATGCGACGTCGAGGACCTTCGCCTGCCCGGCGTGCAGGAGGAACTGGTCGAGGCCGTGCTGGACACCGGCACACCGACCGTGCTGGTCGTGGTCTCCGGCCGCCCGTACGCCGTCGGCCGTTTCCGCGACCGCGCGGCCGCCATGGTGCAGGTCTTCCTGCCGGGTGAGGAGGGCGGGCACGCCGTCGCGCGCCTGCTGTCCGGGCGCGACAACTTCAGCGGCAAGCTGCCGGTGCAGATCCCGCTGACGGCGGGCGGGCAGCCCTACACCTACCTGCACGCGCCGCTGGCGGACCGGCAGAGCGCGCTGTCGAACCTCGACCCGACGCCCGCCTTCGGCTTCGGGCACGGCCTGTCCTACACCACCTTCGCCGTCGACGACCTCACGACCGACCGCACCGAGGTGCCGACCGACGGCCGGATCCGGGTCACCGTGCGGGTCCGCAACACCGGCGCCCGGACCGGCGCCGAAGTCGTCCAGCTCTACGCCACCGACCCGGTCGCGCAGGTCAGCCGGCCGGTCCGGGCGCTGCTCGCCTTCACCAAGGTGGAGCTGGAGCCGGGTGAGCGGGCGCTCGTCCGCTTCGAGGTCGACACCGACCGGTTCGCCTTCACCGGCCTCGACGGCGACCGCATCGTCGAGCCCGGAGAGATCCAGCTGCACGCCGGCTCCTCCCGCCGCAGCGTCACCCTGACCGGGCCGGTGCGCACCGTCCACGCGCTGCGGCAGCACCACGTCCCCGCAACCATATCGAAAAGTTTTCGTAACCATTGAGCGGTGTCTCGCTCCGGCCGCAGACTTCTACCCACATAATCGCCGAGTGAGGAGCCTTTAACGGTGATGAGCCGACTCCGCAAACTTACGAAAACATCGCTCGCGGCCACTCTCGGGCTGCTTCTGGCCGTGGTGCTGATCCCGGCCCGGGCATCGGCCTATCAGCCGGTCGAGCAGAACATGTACGTGCCGGCCAACCCCGGCAGCTGCAACAAGCATCCCTGTGTGCTCTACCCCAAGTCCGCACAGTTGCCGAGCGGCCGCCTCGTCGCCGCCTTCGAGGACAGCGAGGGCGCGGTCGTCGGCCAGACCATGCCGATCTTCAAGAGCGACGACAACGGCAACACCTGGCAGCGGCTGACCAACCTGCGGGCACCGGCCTACCTCACCAGCGACCCGGCGTACGCGGCCTACACCAGCGCCTGGACCAACCCGTTCTTCTACGTGCTGCCGCAGGCGCTCGGCGGCATGCCGGCCGGCACGCTGCTGCTCGCCAGCGTCGTCTCCGGCGCGGACATCGCCCCCAACCCCGGCGGCAACGGCAACCGGCAGAACATCGCGATCGTGCTGCACTCCAGCGCCGACCAGGGTGCGACCTGGACGGTGCGCAGCATCATCGCCAAGGGCGCCGACCAGCAGCACGACCCGGTGTGGGAGCCGTACCTGATGACCCACCAGGGCAGACTGGTCGCCTACTACTCCGACGAGGAGGAGGCCAACTTCTTCAGCGGCGCCGACGCGTCGCGCGAAGGGGGTCAGATCCTGGCCCACAAGACCTCGGCCGACGGGATCACCTGGAGCGCTCCGGCCGCCGACGTGGGCACCGCTCACTACGCGGCCCGGCCCGGCATGACCAACGTGGTGCCGACCTCGGACGGCAAGTGGCTGATGACGTTCGAGTACTGGGGTGGCGGCGCCAGCAACCGCATCAAGGTCTGTGCCGACCCGTTGAACTGTGACCCGTCGAGCGCGGGGCAGGCCGCGCCGGGATGGTCCGGGGGCAGCCCGGTCACCGTACGCCTGCCGGACGGGCGCATCGTCTACAACGACGCCGACAGCAGCGACGTGCTGGTCAACTCCACCGGGCGCAGCGACGGGGCGTGGGTGTCCCAGCGGACCGCGGTGCACCAGGGCTACAGCCGCCACCTGCAGTACGTCGCCGGCGCCCGGCGGGTGCTCATCCTCTCCGCGTCCTGGGGCGCCAGCGGCACGGTCGGTCCGGTCCGCTACGGCGAGGTCGACCTCGGCAACTCGGCCGGCGCCTACTACAAGTTCATCAACCGGGCGTCCGGGCAGGCCCTGTCGGTGAACGACGCCGCGCTGACCGACGGGGCGCCGGTGATCCAGTGGGGCGACCACAACGGCGCCGACCAGCAGTGGCACCTGTGGACGCTGGCGAACGGCAACCGGCTGATCGGCGGCAACCGGAACAGCGGCCGTACGCTCGGCATCTGGCAGGGCTCGACCGCGGACGGCGCGCCCGCCGTGCAGTGGGTCGAGAATCAGGCCGCCGACCAGCAGTGGCGGCTCGTCGCGGCCGGCGCCTACTACAAGGTCGTGAACGTCGGCAGCGGCAAGGTTCTGGCGCTGCGGAACGGCTCGACCGCGCAGGGCACGCCGGTGGTCCAGTGGGCCGACACCGGAGCGCTCGACCAGCAGTGGCAGCTCGTGCAGGTCAGCTGATCGGATGTGCCCTCGCCCGTGCGTGGGTACGGGCGAGGGCACAGCAGTGGCGTTCGGGGTCAGCCGCGCTTGCGGGAGAACGGGCGATCGCCCTCGGCGCCGTACTTGACCTTGCGGTCGGTGATGCCGTTCAGGTCGTTGTCGATGTAGATGTAGCCGTCGCTCGGCCGGAAGACGGCGACCCCGTCCTTGCCGTCGCTGTCGAAGTCGCCGGCGAACGGGTAGTCGCCCGCCTGCCCGTACTGGAAGGTGTGATCGGTCGTGCCGTCCACCCAGTCGTCCAGGTAGAAGGTGCGGTTGCCGGGGCGGTAGGCGCCGATGCCGTCCCCGCCGAGCCCGTCCCAGTTGCCGGCCACCGGGAAGTCGCCGGCCTGCCCGTAGGTGGGGTGGTAGTCGGTGGTGCCGTCCATCCAGTTGTCCAGGAACCACTCGCCGGTCGCGGCACGGAAGACGCCGATGCCGTCGCCGCCCTCGCCGTCCCAGTCGCCGCTCACCGGCCGGTCCCGCCCGTCGCCCCAGTTCACCCAGTTGTCGGTCGCGCCGTCGTTGTTCTGGTCCAGGTAGAAGCGGCCCTCGGACGGGCGGAAGACACCGAGGCCGTGAGCGCCGTTGTTGTCCCAGTCGCCGGAGATCGGCATGTCGCCGGTCCGGCCGTAGTTGATGACGATGTCGGAGGCACCGTCGTAGTTGTTGTCCAGGCGCAGGCTGCCGGGGTTGCCACCGCGGAAGACCCCGATCTGGTCGGCGGGCGGCAGACAGTTCGCGCTCGTCACGGTGCGGCTGGTCGCGGGCGGTGGCTCCACCACCACACCGTTGAACTCGACCGGATAGCGCTCGCCGTGGTCTTTGCCCCAGTCGACGAAGCCGTCGCCGTTGTCGTCGTGGGACTGTTCGTAGTGCACGTGCGGGGTGTTCGCCCCGGAGCCGGTGCCGCCCGCCGTACCGATCTGCTGCCCGCGGCGCACGGACTGGCCGACCCGCACGTCGATGCGCTGCAGGTGAATCTGGACCGTGTACCAGTCACCGCTGTGCCGGATCTGGACGGCGTTGCCCCCGTAATCCTGGAATTCGGCCTGTACCACCACGCCGTCCGCCGAAGCGAGCACGGGGGTGCCCGTGGTGAGGCTGCGCGGGACCCGGAACATGTCGAGAGCCGGTGCGTGCCCGAACGGGTTCACCTCGATCTGCAGGCCGCACGGGAACGGCATCTGGAAGAACGGCTTGCCGCCGGCCGCCGGCGGCGGGTCCGCCGACGCGGGCGTGGCCGCCGCGGCGACGACCAGCAGCAGAGCCGAGCCGGTCAGGCCGGCCCGCCGGATCAGATGACGCATACACATCAACTCCTTGCCCGAAGTGACGCGGCTCCGGACCGGGGCCGCGCCGCCATGCTGTGCCACCGAAACCCTCGGCCACCAGGCCAAACTGTCCCCGGTTCGGCGCTATCCGTCCCCGGCGACAGATAGCTGGTGACGATTCGGCACAATGACGCCGATGAATCCGAGTAGCGCGAAGGAACCGCTTCCGCCGTGGTGGCGACAGGTGGAGGACGCCGCGCAACTGGTGGCCTCGCAACTCAACGCCGCGGCCGCGCGGGCGGCGCGCGACGGTGTCTATCACCCACCGCCCGGATCGCCCGCACCCCGGCGGCGCCGACAGCCCGGATCGCTGCGCCACCTCGCCGAGGTGATCCGGACCCATCGGCTGGCGCCGGGCGCGTCCGTCGACAAGGACGACGTCGCGGCGGTCCTCGCCGGCGAGCCGCGCCGGGTGAGCGACCCGGTCGTCGTGGTCGCGGTGGCCCGGGCCAGTCATCTGATCGCCGGTGCGCCGTTCACCGACGAGGACGCCGGCCGGCTCGAAGTCGCCAGCGCCCATGTCGCGGCGCTCGTCGACGCCGCGCGGCAGGCGGACGAACGGGCGCCCCGGGCGGTGCCGGTGCCCCGCCCGGAGCAAGACGTGGCGGAGCCCGAGATCATCGACGCGTACTTCACCACCCGCCGGCCGCGGCGGCGGCGCTGGACGCTGATCGCCGCCGCGCTGGGAGTGCTGGCGATCGCCGGCGCCGCGACCGCGCTGGTCGTCCTCGACCGAGAGCCCGAGCAGCCGGTGGCTGACGCCGAGTGCCGGCTCGGGGCCACCGGCGCGGACATCATCGAGAACACCCCGCAGCTCTTCGACGACGACGCGGCCACCCGGATCGACCCCGTCCTCGACTTCGACCAGATGAACGGCTCCGCCCGGTACGCGCGGCACGACGGGCGCACCTATTACTGGGGGCGGGCGGGCTCCGACGACCACGACCCGCACGCCGGCGGTGCGCGTGTCCGCTGGAGCACACCGGGCGGGCGGTGGCGCAGTTGTGCCACGCCGCTGGCCCGGAGCGAGCGGGGCTATGTGCACACGCCGGCGGTCGCCACCACGATCGGCGGGCAGCCGGTCACCGTGCAGATCTGCCTGTGGCGCGACGACCCGCGCCGGGAGAACTGCACCGTCGAGATCTCCAACGGCCGTTGAGGCTTTCAACCTACGATATGTAGGCTGAAAACGGCTTCAGGAGGGAGCACCGGATGGCAACCCGCAAATATGACCAGGTGCTCCGTGCCGAGGCCGCCCAGGAGACCCGGCGGCGGATCCTCGCGGCGGTCGGGCAGCGCCTGCGCGAAGTCCCCACCGAGCAGCCGAGCCTGGAGCAGGTGGCCCGGCTGGCGAACGTGTCGCGGTCGACCATCTACGCCGACTTCGGGTCGCGGGCCGGCCTCTTCGACGCGTTCGTGGTCGACCTCTGGAAACACACCGGGCTCGGGGAGCTCAGCCGGGCCGTCGCGTCCGACGACGCCCGGGAGCATCTGCGGGAAGGCATCGCCGCGGCGAGCCGGATGAAGGGACGGGACCTCGCGATCTACCGGGTGCTGCACGCCATGGACCGCCTCGACCCCGAGTCGGCCGGCAGCGCGGTGCGGCACATGGAGCAGGACCGGCGGGCCGGCATGGAGAGCCTCGCCGCACACCTGGAACGCGACGGTGTGCTGCGCGAGGACCTCAGCGCCGAGCAGGCCGCCGACGCGCTGTGGGTGCTGACCAGCTTCGAGAGCCTGGACCTGCTGGTCACCGGCCGCGGGCTCACCGTCGACGAGGCGATCGCGACGCTGGTGACGATGGCCGAGCGGACGGTGTGCCGCCCACCGGAGCTCACGAGGTCCTGAGCCCGAAACGGCGCACCACGTCGGCCAGCCACGGGGTGTCGACGAACTGGAGCCCGTGCTCGGCGGCGAGGGCCGCACCGCGTTCCGGGTCGGCCTCACCGGACTCCAGCAGGTCGGCGACGGCGCGGAAGAACAGCTCGAACCCGGCCGGGCTGATCACCTCGATCATGCGGGCCGGCTCGGCGCCGGCGTTCCACATGGCGTGGGCCTCACCGCGCGGCTTGGTGATGTAGCCACCGGCGCCGAGGACGGCCTCGCGGTCTCCGGAGCGGAAGCCGATCCGGCCGGCCGTCACGATCGAGTACTCGTCCTCGCGCGTGTGGATGTGCGGCGGGACCAGGGCGCCCGGCGCGAACTCGTGCTCGACGATCGCCAGGGCGCCGCCGGTGTCGGCGCCCCACAGCTTGAAGTCCACGGTGATCGCGCCCAGGTCGCCCATGCGGCCCTCGCCCGGGTGGACCACCCGCACCTGTGGAGTGTTCATGACCGGCCTCCAGACGTCATCCAGCGCAGACCCCACTCGACCGGCCCGACCCGGAACCGGCCCAGCCACCAGTGGCTCACCAGGACCTGCAGGCTGAACAGTGCCACCGCCAGGGCGACGCCGGCCGCTGCCCCGACCCGGCCGAACAGCCCGGCTCCGTACGCGTAGAAGACCGTGCTGAAGACCAGCGACTGCATCAGGTAGTTGCTCAGCGCGAGGCGCCCCGCCGACTCCAGCCAGGGCCGGTGGCCGCGTTCGTACCGAAGAGTGGCGTAGGCGGCGATGCCCACCGTGAGCACCGGCGCCGCCAGCGACATCAGCAGGACCTGGCCGGCGAGCACCACGAAGAAGCCGCCGGCGCTCTGCACCAGCACGACCAGGACGTTGAGCGGCAGCCCGACCCCGATGCCGATCCGGGCGATCGACGTCAGCCGGGTGCGGTGCGCGGCGACGTCGGTGAACAGGCCGGTGCGTGCCGCGAACATCCCCAGCAGCATCATCGCCAGCACCACCAGGGAGAAGGCGAGCCCGAAGAGCAGGCCGCCCGGTGTGGTGGCGCGCTCCTGGACCAGGTCGAGATAGCCGCCCGAGCGGTAGATCTCGGCGAGCCGGCCGGCCTCGGCGGCGTCGGCGGAGGCGGCCGAGCGTTCGGCCGCGGCGAGCGCGGACGAGCCGGTGGCCGCGCGGACCCCGAGAAGCACCAGGCCGGCGGTGGCCGCCGTGGCCAGGGCGCCCAGGATGCCGAGCGCCCACGTCAGCAGGGTGCGCGGGGCGCGGTTGACGAACGCGAGCAGGACCAGGCCGACGAGGGCGTAGGTCGTGAGGATGTCGCCGAACCACACGAAGACCAGGTGGACTGCTCCGATCAGGCCCAGGGCGGCGAGACGTCGCAGGTACGCCGCGCGCCGGCGGGCGAAGTGCGTGGCGACGCCGAAGCCGAACAGCAGCGAGAAGAGGCCGATGAACTTGCCCTCGGCGAGGACTTTCACCAGCACCGCGCAGGTGGCGTCCCAGGCGCCCTCGATCGAGGTGGCGGCGAGGTGCTCGACCGACGGGGCCGTCTTGAACAGGGTCATGTTGACCAGCAGGATCCCGAGCAGGGCGAACCCGCGCAGGGCGTCGACCACCGGCACACGCGCGGTGCCCGGCGGGGCGACCGGGTCAGCCGGTCGCACGATCGATGACGTCATCGGATGATCTCCTTGTCGAGGGGCGGTGCCGTCGCCGGACGTGGCCCGGGCCGGCATGCGGGAGTGCCGCGGCGGTGAAGCCGGCGACGGCAGGGTGTTCATCGCGGCGCCTCCCGGCCCGACGCGACGGCGACCGCCCGTGCGAGATCGCCGGCCGGGTCGGCGGCGGCCCACCAGGTCGCCACGGGGACGCCGTCGGGACGGACCAGCACGGCGCTGTGCGGGCCGCGGAGGCCGAGCGCGTGGGCCGCGGGCTGGGGGAGCGGCACCACACTCACCGGGACCGGGAGGTGCCCGGCCGCGGCACGCCAGGGGTCACCGGGCCCGGCCGTCATCAGGGTCAGGCCGGGACCGATGAGATCGAGCGTCGAGGTGTCGCGGTCGACCCAGGCGTGGGCGATGCGGCCGCCGAGGTCGTGCTGCATCTCCGAGACGACCGCCCGGCACCGGCCGGTCGTCGCCTCGGCGCGGGCCACGCTGTCCGCGACCAGGGCGCGAGCCTCCTGCTCGTAACCGGCCAGGAAGGACGCCGGCGCCCAGCCGCGGAGCACCCAGGCGAGCCGCCAGCCGAGGTCGAAGCCGTCGCGCACGGCCATCGCCAGCCCGGTGCCGCCGCGTGGCGTCACCCGGTGGGCGGCGTCACCGGCCAGGAACACCCGGCCGTGCGAGAAACGGTCGGCGATCTGGGCGGCGGAGGTGAAGGCATGCGTCCGGACGATCTTGACGGGCAGGCCGGGGATGCCGCTCGCGGCGCGGATGCGCGCCTGGAGCACCGCGGTGCCGTCGTCGCGGGCCGCCACCATGCCGTATTGCCAGCGGTCGCCGTCGCCGGCCGGGATCAGCACGCCCGCGCCGTCGGGGTGGGTGACGGTGTAGAGGGCGAAGCGGTGCTCGCCCACCACCTCCCACAGCGGGGCCCGGAACTCGACGCCCAGCCCGGCCATCGCGTTGTCGGGGCCCGCCATGGCGATGCCCAGCGCGCGCCGCACGGTGCTGTGGGCGCCGTCGGCCGCGACGACATAGGCCGCGCCCACCACCGGCCCCGGCCTGCCGGCCGCCCTCGTCGTGAGGCGGACGCCGTCGGCGCTCTGGGTCAGGCCGGTGACCTCCGCGCCGCGCCGCAGCTCGGCCGACGGCATCCGGAGCAGGGCCTCCTGCAGGGCGGACTCCAGGTGGTCCTGGGGCACCCGGGCCGAGCTGGTCGGGCTCACCACCCGGCTCTGGGCCAGGTCGGGCGTGTTCATCTCGCGGCGGACGCCGCTGCCGGCGGTGGCCAGGGTGACGGTCTCCAGGACGGCCAGCTCGACGTCGGCGCCGCCGGCGCGGACCGCCGGCTCCAGCCCCCACGCCCGCAGCTGCTCCATCTGGCGCAGGCTGATCCCGACGGCCCGCGGCAGCGGTGAGACGGTCCGGCGCTTGTCCAGGACGAGGACCCGGACGCCGTGGCGGGCCAGGGTGAGCGCGGTGAAGAGCCCCGCGGGGCCGGCGCCCACAACGACCACCGACGCAGCAGTCATGATGATGCCCACTTTCGGAGAACAGGATGTCCGGTCAAATCACAGTCTCGATTTGATCGGACAGGCTGTCAACCGAAAAAGCGCCGGACCGCGATGCCGGTGAGGAACAGGGCTGCCAGCAGCAATGCGGCGATGCCGGTCCACGCCAGGCCGCCGAGGCTGCCGGCGCCCGCCCGGCTCTCGGTGACGCCGGCGATCCAGTCGCCCAGGTTGTCGGTCCGGGCGCTGAGATCCGGGCCGGGATGCGGGCAGCCGGGGCCGCTGCTGACCACCGCGGCCAGGACGGCCGACCCGTCGGGCAGCTCGCGGAAATAGGGGCCGCCGGAGTCGTGCGGGCACGGGCTGGTGTCCGACCGCGGCGCCAGGCCCGAGGCCTCGATCAGCGTGTCGCCGACGGCGTCGACGGTGAACTGCCCGGTCTGCATCCGGTCGGTGGGCCCGATCGCGCCGTCGCCGACGGTCAGCCCGAATCCGGTCAGCCGCAGCACCTCACCCACGCGCGGTGGGTCGGTGGCGACCGGGATCGGCGTGACCCCGGTTATCGGCTCGGCAAGTTCGGCGAGGGCCACGTCGGTGTGGCCGGCCTGGTGCACGGCGACGACCTCGGTCTGGTGCCCGTCCCGGCTGTCGAGGTCCGCGCGGCCGACGGTGGCGACGGTCCGCCGCGCCACGACGCGGTTCACCCGCCGGCCGTCGCCGTCACGGAAGCAGTGACCGGCGGTGATCACCCAGCGGGCCGCGATGAGGGCTCCCGAGCAGGAGCTGTCCCGGGTGCCGCCGGCGCCGTCGGGCAGGCCGGTCATGGTGAGCAGGACGGAGAACGGGTAGGCGCCGTCGCGGGCGTTCTCGCCGTACGCGATCGCCGCGGCGGGCCGGGCGGCCCAGGGCACGGTGACCGCGACCAGCAGCAGAACTATGACATGATTTCTCATATTTCTGAGCACGGGTGACCATGTTTCCGGCGGCCGCGTACGACGAGCGTCATCGACGTCTTTATCAACCGCTTATCCGCGCTGTGAAAGCCTGTCGGGCGGTGCTGATCCGCGAGCGGGAGGACGAGGATGCGGGTGCTGGTGGCGGATGACGAGCAGCTGCTGGCCGACACGGTGGCGCAGGGCCTGCGCCGTCTCTCGATGGCCGTCGACGTGGTCTACGACGGCGAGGCCGCCCTGGAACGCCTCGGCGTCAACCGGTACGACGTAGCCGTCCTCGACCGTGACATGCCCGGCCGCACCGGCGACGAGGTGTGCCGGTGGATCGTCGACTCCGGCGACACCACCAAGGTCCTGCTGCTGACCGCCGCCGCCGGGATCCGCGACCGGGTCGAGGGACTCGGTCTCGGCGCCGACGACTACCTGACCAAGCCGTTCGCCTTCGCCGAGCTGGCCGCCCGGGTGCAGGCGCTGGCCCGCCGCTCGGCGCCCGCCCTGCCACCGGTGCTGGAGCAGGACGGCATCGTGCTGGACAGCACCCGGCACACCGCCTCCCGCGACGGGCAGCTGCTGTCCCTGTCGTCGAAGGAGTTCGCCGTGCTGCACGTGCTGCTGCGGGCCGGCGGGCGCGTGGTCAGCTCCGAGGAGCTGCTGGAACAGGCGTGGGACGAGCACGCCGACCCGTTCACCAACACCGTCCGGATGACGGTCATGACGTTGCGCCGCAAGCTCGGTGAACCGCCGGTGCTGCACACCGTGCGCCGCGCCGGATACCGGCTCGGCGCATGAGCACCGGATCTCCCGCCCGCCGGATCCTGCTGCTCTGCGTGATCCTGCTGGTCGCCGGCCAGCTCGCGCGGCCGGTCGCCGAGCTGGTGCTCGCCCTCTGGTACGAGTTCGGGCCGTCCTGGTGCCAGCTCCAGCCCGGCCGCGCCCCCGACGCCAGCGCCTCGTCCCTCTGTGTCCAGATCTACCGGCGGCCGAGCATCCCGGTGACCATCACCCTGCTTCTCGTGCTGGCGGCCATGCTGGCCGCCTGCTACCCGGCCGTACGGTGGTGCCTGCGCCCGTTGCGTGACGTCGTCGGGGTGATCGCGAACGTGGGCCCGCAGAACCTCGGCTTCCGTCTGCGCCCCGGCCCCGGCCGCGACGAGCTGGCGGTGCTGGGCCGGACCGTCGACGAGATGATGGACCGCATCGCCGTCGGCTACGAGGCCCAGCGCCGGTTCGCCGCCGACGCCTCCCACGAGCTGCGCACCCCGCTCGCGGTCCAGCGCACCCTGATCGAGGTCGGCATGGCCGAGGAGCTGAACGCCGACCAGCTCGACCTGCTCACCGCCCAGCTGCTGGCCACCAACGAGCGCAACGAGCGCCTGATCGAGGGCCTGCTGGTACTCAGCGAGAGCGACCGCGGCCTGGTGGCGCGCGCGCCGCTGCGGCTGGACCGGATCACCGCCGACGTCCTCGCCGCGCACCGGGCCCGGGCCGCGGACGCCGGCGTGACGATCACCAGCGACCTGAGGCCGCGGGTGGTGCTCGGCGAGCAGATCCTGCTGGAACGGCTGGTCACCAACCTGGTGCAGAACGCGCTGAAGTACAACCGCCCGGACGGCACGATCGACGTCCGGGTCGGCGACGACCCCGCGCTCGTCATCGTGAACACCGGCGACGACGTGCCACCCGAGGAGGTCGGCGCCCTGTTCGAGCCGTTCCGGCGCCGGGCGGCCGCGCGCATCGACCACAGCGGCGGGGCGGGCCTGGGCCTGGCGATCGCCCGCTCCATCACCCAGGCCCACGACGGCCTGATCACCGCCACCTCCACCGGCCGCGACGGTCTGAGCGTCCAGGTGTCCCTCCCACCGGCGGGTGACGCCTAGGACTTTCTTGACCTCGGCGGCAGCCGCGATGATGGGGGTCCCGCACGACCTCGAGGAGCCGCGATGAGTGACCGCCCACAGTCGAGGGCGGGCGGGGACGACAATCGGGTGCGGCGACTGTCCCTGCGCTCGGCCGATGTGGACCAGGTGCGCTCCTTCGGCGGCCGGCATTTCTACCCCCGCAAGTTCCTCCACCCGCTGGGCCGCTCGGGGCGCCTGGACGCCCGGTTCGACCTGCTGCAGGTCGGTGCCCTGACCATCGGTGACGTCCGGTACGGCGCGGACGTCACCCTCGGCTACGAGAACCCGGACGCCTACCAGGTCGGTGTTCCGCTCGCCGGGCGGCTGGAGACCCACCAGGGTGGCCGGGCCATCATCGGCGCCGGCACGCAGGCCGGCCTGTTCCGCGTCGGTGAGGACGTCGTCATCGACCGGTGGGCGGCGGACTGCCGCCAGCTCGGCGTCAAGATCGGGCGGGAGCTGCTGGAAGGGCGTCTGCAGACGCTGCTCGACGCACCCGGGACGGTGCCGCTGAAGCTGTCGGCGCAGCTCGACATCAGCACCGGCATGGGCCACAGCTGGGCGGCGCTGGTGCGGCTGATCGCCGCCGAGTTCAGCAACGAGACCGGCCTGCTGCGGGAACCCCTGATCGTGCACCAGCTGCAGGAAACCCTGATCATGGGACTGCTGATGGCGTGCGACCACCCGTACCGTGCGGAACTCGCCCGGCAGGGCCGGGCCTACCGGCCCGCGCCGGTGCGGCGCGCGATCGATGCGATCCAGGCCGACCCGCAGCATCCCTTCACCGTCGCCGAGCTGGCCCGCGCCGCCGGTGTCAGCGTGCGTACGCTGCAGACCGCCTTCCGCAGCCACCTCGGGTGCTCCCCGATGGCGTACCTGCGCCAGGTCCGCCTCGACCGTGCGCACCAGGAGCTGCGGGCCTCCGACCCGAGGCACACCACGGTCACCCAGATCGCGTACCGGTGGGGTTTCGTCCACCTGAGCCGGTTCGCCGACGCCTACCGGGCCCGCTACGGCACCACACCCCGCGAGACGCTGCGCGAGCCGTGACCGGTGCGTTGCGGTGCGGCCCGCCATCCGGTAAGCCGGGCCAATGACCGCAACCGAGCCGAACGAGGACGTCAAACGCACCGCACACCGGGCCCTGGTCGAACGACTCCTGCACGGGCCAGGGACCACTTCCGCCGAGCAGCGGGCCGCCGCCTTCCACAACGCCGCCGGCGCCCCCGCCTCGGCGCTCGTCGACAGGGTCGCCACCGCACCGACCCGGATCACCGACGCGGACTTCAGCGCGGCCGTGGCCGCCGGGCTCAGCGACGACCAGATCTTCGAGCTGGTCGTCTGCGCCGCGGTCGGCCAGGCGGGCCGGCAGTACGAGGCCGGGCTCGCCGCCCTCGCCGAAGCAGCCGGCGGCGAGCGGGGCGACCGATGAGACCCGAGATCCTCAACAGCGGCTACCGGCCCGGAACCAAACTGCTGTTCACGCTCGTCCGGGTGTTCTCCGGCCGGCCCCTGCCGGACGCCGCCAAGCTGGTCTTCTACCGGCCGGACTTCTACGGCGGCCCGGCCAAGACGTTCACCCACGAGGCGATGCGAGGCCCGTCGCAGTGGTCGGTGGGCGATCGGGAACTGATGGCCGCGGTCGTCTCCCAGGCCAACGACTGCGCTTTCTGCGTCGGCGCGCACACGGCGACGGCGGAACAGGCCTATCGGGACGCCCCGAAGGTCCGCGCGGTGCTCACCGACCTGGACTCCGCCCCGATCGGCGACGGCCTCCGGGCGACTCTGCGCATGCTGACGAAACTCACCCGGCAGGGAACGGTCAGCGCGAACGACATGCGCCAGGTGCTGGCGGCCGGCGTGTCGCGCCGGCAGGTCGAGGACGCCCTCGCCGTCTGCGCCGCTTTCAACGTCACCAATCGGCTCGCCGACGCCTTCGACTTCGAACGCCTCACTCCGGACGGTTACGCAGCGGGAGCCAGATTCCTGCTCAAGCGTGGCTACCGGTAAGCGGCGGGCATTCCGGAACAATGGAAGACTCCCGCGAGGACTTCGAAGGATCGAGGTAGCCCGGGAGTTGTTCCCGTGTCGGTGATCCGTCCAGCGGAAATCTTTACCGCCCGGTGACGCGGGCGCATGCTCGAACCTGCCATGAGCGAGGGGGAGAGCATGGAAAAGACGATCACCGACCTCAAAGAATCTCTGCAGCGCGAGGGTTTCGACCGGAAGGCGATTCTCTCGGGTGAGCAGATGCGCACCGCGCAGGAGCTGCTCGACGGCTCGGACGGTGCGCTCGACACGCCACCCGAGGAATTGCGCTACATCGAAGGCCTGCTGAATCTGCCGCTGGGCCACCTGAAACAGTTCCGGATCATTCCGGCGCCGGGTTACGAACAATGCCGGTGCGGCCGCACCCCGAGCGCGCTGGACATCACCGCGACCGCGGCCCGCAACCACATTCACGGCAAGGAGATGATGCGCGACACCCTCATCGGTTTCGCCAATCTCTTCGAGATGGCGCAGGACGGCCGCATGGCCGAATGCTTCGGCTGCGGCCGTCCCATGCTGTCGAGCAGCTACTGGACGAGCGGTTACATGTACGCCTGACGCCGCCCGCCCGTGGCTTTCGGGTCAGGCGGTGGCGGGCGCGGCGGCTGGGGCCGGGGCTTCGGCGGGGGTGGGCCGGCGGCGCAGGCCGAACGCGGTCACGATCGCGGCGAGGATCGCCGCGGCGGCGGGCAGGGCCAGGCCGGAGCGGATGGCCTCGATGGTGAGGCCGGTCGCGCCGGGTTGCAGGCCGGCGGCGGTCAGCGCGGTCACCGCCGAGACGCCCAGGGCGGTGCCGAACTGGATGGACGTGTAGAGCAGCCCACCGGCGAGGCCGTGTTCGTGCTCGCCGACGCCGTCGGTCGCGGCCGTGGTCAACGGGCCGTAGGCGAGGGAGAACGCCACGCCGAGCAGCAGCATGCTGGGCAGCATCGCGGCGTAGGTCCAGTCCGCGGTGACCGGCAGGAACAGCGCGTAGGCCAGGACCGCGGCGAGGATGCCGCCGAACAGCACCCGGGTGGTCCCGAACCGGTTGACCAGCCTCGGGGTCAGGGTCGGGGCGAGGATGGTGTCGAGGCCGACGACGAGCATGGCCAGGCCGGTCTGCAGCGGGCTCCAGCCGCGCAGCTCCTGCAGGTAGAGGGTCACGACGAACTGGAATCCGGCGAACGCCACCATGAACAGCAGCGCGCCGGCGTTGACGCGGGCCAGTCCGGGGGTGCGCAGGATGCCGAGCCGGACCAGCGGGCTGGGCGAGCGCCGTTCGATCCGCAGGAACACGGCCAGCAGCGCGAAGCCGGCGGCGAGGACGGTCAGCGTGACTCTGAGCCCGTCGGTGCCGTGTTCGAGGCGCACCACGCCGTACACGAGAAGCAACATGGCCGCGGTGATGCTGGCCGCGCCGGTGAGGTCGAAGCCCTGCGGCCGGCGTGCCGGCCGCTTTTCGTCCCTGAGCAGCGGGATCGCTGCGGCCAGGATGATTGCGGCCAGCAGCACGGGGGCGAAGAACACCCAGCGCCAGCCGGCCGAGGCCAGGATGCCGCCGGCGACCAGGCCGAGGGAGAAACCGCCGGCGGCGGTGCCGGCGTAGACGCCGAGGGCGCGGTTGCGCCGCGGCCCCTCCGGGAAGTTGCCGGTGATCAGGGCGAGGCCGGCCGGCGCCATGAAGGCCGCGGCGACGCCGGTGACGAAGCGGGCGGCCAGCAGCATCCAGCCTTCGGTGGCGAAGCCGCCCAGCCCGGAGAAGACCAGGAAGACGGTCAACCAGAGCAGGAACATCCGCCGGTGGCCGAGCAGGTCGGCGGCGCGGCCACCGAGCAGCATGAAGCCGCCGTAGCCGAGGACGTAGGCGCTGACGACGCCGCTCAGGGTGCCGGTCGACAGGCCGAGGTCGTCGCGGATCGCGGGCAGCGCCACGTTGAGCATGGCGACGTCGATGCCTTCGAGGAAGATCGCTCCGCTGAGTACCAGGAGGACGCCCCAGGCGCGGGCGTTCATCCGGCTGTCCGTACGGGACATGGCCGTTCCTTTCCGGGCGCTCCGCCCTTGGTTCCTCCGGCGCATGCCGGTTCCTTCTTGTAACCAAGGGGATCGTCGGGCAGGATCAGGTGCCATGGAAGAAGGCACTTCCGCGTCCCTCGGTTCCTGCGAGGTAACCGGCGACTACGACGTCCTGCAGTGGGACACCCGGGAGGACTGCGAGGTCCGGCAGATCCTCGACCGGGTGGCCGACAAGTGGTCACTGCTGGTGATCGCCCTGCTGGACCGCCGCACCCTGCGGTTCACCGAGCTCAAGCGGGCGATCGACGGGGTCAGCCAGCGCATGCTCGCGCAGACCCTGCGCCACCTGGAACGCGACGGGCTGGTCTCCCGCGTCGTCCACGCGACCGTGCCGCCGCGGGTGGATTACGCGCTCACCCCGCTCGGCGTCACCCTGCATGAGACGATCCGCACACTCGTCACCTGGACCGAGACGCACCAGAACGAGATCGCGGCCGCGCGCACCGCGTACGACCGGCGGATCGAGGCCGAGCGGCTCGCCGCCGAGCGGGAGGCGGCCGAGCGCGACGCGCTCGCCCACGACGTTCTCACCGCGGGCCAGGGCCGCTGATCACGGCTGCCACAGTTGCATCAGCCAGATCTCCACGCCGGTGTAGTGGAGCCGGCGGCCGACCAGGGCGCGGGCCGCTGCGCGCCCCCGGCAGTGGGCGCGCAGCCGGTACCGGCCGGGAGCGCCGACCGGTAGATCGGGACCGGCCGGCAGGCCCATGACCGATTCGACCCGGACCGTTCCGGTCGGCAGCTCCAGGCCGGCTTCCTCCACGGCATCCCAGGCGCCGCCGTCGGCGGGCGGCGCCGCACTCCAGAGTTGCAGGGTCAGTGTGGGCCGGAAGTCGTTGCCGGCGGGGCCGGGCACGACCCCGCC
>NZ_JBEZZB010000108.1:0-12762 GCF_040638955.1 Actinoplanes sp. NPDC024001 | reverse complement strand
CCGGCGCCCCCCGGGGCGGCGCCCCCCCCCCCCCCCGTGGGGCGGGCTGGGGGGGCCCCGGCCGGCGGCGGCGGCGCCCCCCCCACCGACCCCTCCGGGGCCGGGCAGCAGGAGCTGGTCACGGTCCGGCGCGCCGGAGGCGAGCGGATCACCGGCCGGATCGCGTACGACGAACATGCGGTGCTCGACGTGCGGCGCGAAGTCGTGGCTGCTCAGGGGCTGCAACGAGGTCCTTCCCCGGCTGTCGGACCCTAGCGGTGGGCCTGGACGGAGCCTCCGCCGATCGGCTGTGGATCGGCCAGGTCCAGATCGTAGTCAGCGGACGCCCGGTTGTCGTACACCGTGGTGGACCCGGGATGCTCGCCGCTCGACAGCGGCCACACCACCAGGCGCAGCCGGTCGGGGGTGTCGTAGCCGTACGCCACGAATCCGTACCCGGCGGCGCCGTTGACCCTGCCCGTACCCTTGACCGCCACCCGGTCATCGGGGGTGACCACCAGCCAGTCCAGGGCGGTGGCGTCCAGCTCGAAGTCGATGCCCTTGAGGCGGGCCGTGACCTTGCCGCCGCCCGGTGCGGGGCCGGACTCACCGGGCTTGTACTTCGGGTTGAGATTGACCATCAGGCGCCCGGTCGCGGTCGGGTCGGCGGTCAGCGCTCCCGCGGGGGAGTCCAGCCAGGCGCCGGTGGTCGCGAACCCGGCATCCGGGTCGTAGACGACGACCATCGTCGTGCTCTGCTCCTCGCCGGTGTCGTCGTCGCGCACCGTGAGCCGGATGGTGTACATGCCCGGATCCGCGTAGACGTGGTCGCGCACGCACCGGCCCGGCTCGGCGGTGACCGTTTCGGTCGTGCCGTCGTCCCAGGAGATCCGGCACGTCTGGGTGTCGTTGGACCCCGGGTCGGTGAACGGCGCCCGCAGGCTCACGGCGCCCCCGGCACGGAAGACCGACCACGGTTCGGGGCCCGGTTCCGCCGCCGCGGCGGCACGCGTCTCCGCCGGGGCGGCGCCGAGTGCCAGTTCCGGCGTGGCGTTGTCCACGGTGACGACAGCGCTGTCACTGACCGGCGGGTTGGCGCCGTCATCGGCCGTGAGCGTGACCGTGAAAGTGCCGTCATCGGTGCAGGTGAAGGTGGTGACCGGCGCGGTGGCGTCGCCGAAGGCGCAGATCGCCCCGGGGTCGACACCGGCGCCCGGCGCATAGCTCCACCGGCTCGCCGGCGTGCTGCCGACGTCGGAGGCGGAACCCCGCAACACGGTGCCCGAGCCTTCGACGCCGCCGGTGTCCGGGCCGGCGTCGACCCGCGGTGCGACGTCCGGTGTGCCGATGCCGCTGTCGCCGCTGAAGGAGAGCACGACGTAGAACGGATCCTCCTCGAGGATGCGCTCGCTGCGGTACCAGTTCCCGAGGCTCGCCCCGCCGGACCGGTTGTGGCCCTGCAGGATCGGCCGGGCCGAGAAGTGCGTCGGCGTCGTCGACGAGCCCTGGTGGGTGCTGCGGAAGGGGTACTCGTCGCAGTCGCGGGTGTCGTTCTGCGGGTAGTTCGGTCCCCAGACCGCGATGCAGACCCGCACCGCGTCGGCGTTGTTGGCGTCGTAGAGTGCCTGGTTGTACAACTCGTACGCCCTGGTCAAGGGACGCACGTTGCGGCCGTCGAGGTTTCCGGGCACGTCCTTGTCGATGGCCCGTGGCTCCGTGCTCGCCGGGTCGAAGAAGGCGTCGAAGACGTGCTTGGCCTCCTCGTAGTTGTTCGAGCTCGGGTTGAGGTCGAGTTTGTCGAAGTAGGAGCTGACGGCGTCGAACACGCAGCCGCGCTGGCCGCGGAGATAGATCGCGTGGTCGCAGCGGAAGGAGTTCCCGGCCGTGTCCAGCGTGCTCTGGGCGAGCACGTTGCCGTACGTGAGCCGGATGTGGAAGTTGAAGTAGGCGAGGTTGTCCACACCGCCGCCGTCCAGCGGGGCCTCCAGGACGCGGAAGGACGCCCTCGGGTTGCTCTGCCACTCCGGCACCGACCGCGTCGTCCTCACCTCGGCGGGGCCGGCCGACCGGCACGGCGCGGTGTCGGTGCGGGCCTCGCACACCAGCTCCATGGAGAGCGGCAGGGTCTTGGCCAGACCCCACACGTTCGTCCAGTTGTCGAGCACACCCACCCAGGAGATCTGGTTGGACGCCGGGTCGGCGCCCCCGGGGTCCATGGAGGCGTCCCAGCCGTGACCGGCGAGGGTGTAGCGGAAGTCGGCCCGCCCCAGCTCCTTGTGCCGCAGGCATCCGGTCGGGCCCCAGTAGACGCAGATCAGGCTGAGGGCGGTGAAGTTGCGCACCTCGCAGTAGCGGAAGTGATTGACGACCAGTCCGCCGGGCTCCCAGGCGAGCGGTGACCCGTGGCAGTCGCCGGGCCCGAACGTGGGCCGTTTGGCCAGCCGCATCCGTTCGAACGCCACGGCTGACGGGTCCCGGTCCGGGGCCAGCCGGCGTACGGCGGATCGCTTGTCCGGTGTGGTTTCCTTCACGACCGTGATGATCTGGTCGTCCCGCGCCGGTGCGGCAGCGGCGTTCTGCGTCGTGACGGTGAGGATGGAGCCGATGAGCAGCGCCGTGCATGCGGCCGCCCAAGATCTTCGCATCGTTGCCCCCGTATGGCTTCAACCGCGGATCGTATATGATTCGCGGGATCGTATACGCAGGCATCGATGAAATCCAGAGCGTCGCGGAGATGAGTCCCGAGCTGCGCAGATGGTGCCAACTGCCGGACGGCGGGCTGGGTCGGCAATCGAGTTTTATCTATCGTTGTCCCCGCCTTCGCGAGGGCTCCTTCGATTCGCTGACAGCACGGGGAGGAATCATGAAGAGAGCTGTGCGAACCACCCTGGTGGCCGGATTCATCGCCACCGCGGCCGTCTTCGCGCCGGCCGCACCCGCACTGGCCGAACCCTGCGGCGCCAGCTCGTACCACAGCGACGGCAAGCAGTACGTCGGCTACCGCAACTGCGGCAGCACCACCGTCATGATGAAGGGCCACATCGCCGGTTCCTGGGGCGGCTGCCGCGGCATTACCGCATACAGCTCCGGCGTCCTGCGTGAGGTGAACCGCAGCAGCTACACCAGCAACTGGGGCGTAGCGTTCTGCTGATCGGGGTCGATGGGCCGGGGGCCGTGCCACGTCCGCAGGCGCGACCCCGGGCCTCGCGTCACACGGGCTTGCGGCCGACGCCGATCAGGTTGTGCAGCGGCGCGACCTGATCGGATCCGGGCTCCGGCCGCCACCGGGTCACATCGATCAGGCCGCCCTCGACCAGGTCGAGACCGTCGAAATAGCTGGCGATCTCATCGGGGCTGCGCATCGCGTACGGCGGGTTGGCCGTCGCGTTCCAGATCTTCATGACCTCGTTGAGCTCGGGGTTGGTGTTCGTGCCGTCGACCACGACCAGGTAACTGCCCGGCGCCAGGTGGTCCATGATCCGCCGCACGACGGCGCGGGCCTCCTCGGCGGTGGGCAGGTGGGCGAGGATCCCGGAGAGCATCAGCACGACCGGCCGGCTGAAGTCCAGGGTCCGGCCGGCCTCGCGCAGGATCGTCCCGGTGTCGCGCAGGTCGGCGTCGATGTAGTCGGTGGCGCCCTCGGGCCCGCTGGTGAGCAGCGCGCGGGCGTGCGCGAGCACCAGCGGGTCGTAGTCGACGTAGACGATGCGGGCGTCCGGCGCGACCGCCTGGGCGACCTCGTGCGTGTTGTTCGTGGTCGGCAGCCCGGTCCCGATGTCCAGGATCTGCCGCACCCCGGCCTCGCCGACCAGGTAGCGCACGGCCCGGTTCAGGGCGGCGCGATCCGTACGGGCGATGTCGACGATGATCGGGAACTCCTTGGCGATCTGATCCCCGAGCTCCCGGTCGACGGCGTAGTTGTCCTTGCCGCCGAGCCAGTAGTTCCAGACCCGCGCGGTCTGCGGAACGGTGGCGTCGATCTTCGCCGTCTCATCGGTCATCAGCGCGCCCTCCAGCCGGCGTCGTCGCTTGCGGAACGCAGCTCACCATACCGGCGACCGGCACCGCGCTTCATCGAGGCTCGCCGATCGCTGTGCCGCTGCCCGGCGCTGCCCGGCGGCGCCTCCGCCGGTGAGCTGAACGCCCTGCTGGCCGACCTCTGCCAGCGCATGCACTGGGCGATGGGGGAGGGCGGCGACTATCCGGAGCCGACGCCCCGCCGGACCACCTACTACCTCGAGGTGCCGGAACACGAGAGCGACGCCTGCGCGGCGGCGCCGACCGACCTCGGCGCGGAGGTCAGCCGGCACCCCCGCGAGGACGGCCGGCAGATCGCGGCGGCCTTCCCCGACCTGCCACCCGACCCCGTCCACCAGGCCCGGGTCGCCCAGCTGACGGCGCTCGCCCACCGCCACGGTGGCGAGTTCACCGGCTTCGGCGGCTGACTCACGCCTCGCTGATGGGGACGCCGAGGGCGGCCAGCTCGGTGGCGATCGCGGAGATGCCGTGGGCGCAGTTGGTGTCCAGGGTGATGCCGCCGAAATGCAGGCCGAACGCGGCGTCGTCCCAGGCCAGGATGGGTGAGCCGGAGTTGCCGTTGAGGGTGGTGGCGTCGTGGCCGAAGACCCACGCGCGAGTGTCGCCGGCGAGTGAGCCGAGCGGGCGGTGGGCGATGCCGGGGGCGAGCCGTTTGACGCCGTAGAGACGGCCGAACAGGGAGCGGTTGACCCAGTCCCAGTCGATCTCGTCGATCGTGCCGGTGGGGCGCTTCGGCGGACCGGGGTAGCCCACGACGCAGCACGAGTCGAAGCGGCCGAGCGGGCCGTCCGGGCTGGGGCTGACCGTGATCGCGGCGGGCAGCTCGGTGGGGCCGCCGGGCAGCGGTTCGAGCCGCAGGACCGCCGCGTCCAGGCGGGCGAACTCCGGGCCCTCCACGCCGGACGGGATCGCCTCGACCACTTTGAAGCGGTGCGTCTCGATGCTGTCCGACTCGGCGCGGAAGTCGGCGAACGCGCCGTCGAACACCCGGAAACCCGAGTCGGTACGGGCGACCGCGTGCGGCAGCCGCTTGCAGATCGCGTGCAGGACGTGCAGGTTCGTGAGGGCCAGCCCGGCGGCCTGGTCGACGATCCAGCAGGTGCCGAAGAAGCCGTTGCCGGTGGTGACGGCCGGCTCGACCCGGCCGATCGCCGCGATCGCCCGGCGCAGCGGCTCACCGCCGCCCTCGATGTCGCCGGCCCAGAGCTCGGCCAGCGGGTCGTCGGTTCGCACCTCGCCGTCGCGGATCAGCAGGCTGGGCCGCGTCCCGTCGGCGTGCACCACCGTCTCCAGCGCGACCAGGTCGTCCGGGGTGAGCGGGGCCTGCGGGTCGTCGTCGAGGCGGCGGGTGACCCGCTCGGCGGTGCGCAGCAGCACCTCGCGGGCGGCGCGGAACTCGCGCGGATCGACGCCGGCGTTCTTCGCGAGCCGTGCGTCGGTCGCCGCCGCCACCCGCCCGAGGACGTCCTCGGTCACCGGCGGGCCGGCCTCGCCGGTCGGCACCGATTCGAGGTCGATGCCCTGCCGGTCAGCCTGGGTACGCGCCGCGACCAGGCCGCGGAGCCGTTCGCCGTTCATCGTCCGCCTCCCTCGGGCCGGGCGCCGTTCAGCCCGACGGCGTCGCGCAGCTCGGGGTTGCCGACGGCCCGATCCAGGTCGTCGGAGGGCGCCGGCCGGTCGGTGGGGCTCTCCTCGCCGATGATGCCGCCGTCCGCCCGCCGGCGGCGTTGCAGCAGCAGCCAGCTCAGCTCCGGGCCGTGGGCGTACCAGTCGGGCGGATCCTGCAGGACCGCCGCCGGGCCGATCTCCTCCGCGGCCAGGCCGGCCACGGTCAGCGCCGCGGCCTCCCGGGAGTCGTACGGCAGCGGCACGCTCTCCCGGCCGAGTTCCAGGTCGAGGTTCGGGGCGGCCAGCAGTGCCCGGGCGTCCACGATCCCGGCGCCCATGTCGAAGGAGTCCCAGCCCGCGGGCCGGCGGGCGGTGGCGCCGGCCATCCGGCGGAACATGTCCTGCAGCGTCTCGCCGCGTGCCCGGGCCGCGGCGATCAGGTTGGCCCGCCCGTGGTGGGCCAGCCAGAGCGCGGCCACCCCGGCGGTCAGCGCCACCGCGAAGCTGGTGCCCTGGCCCTGCCCGGCCCCGTTCGGGACGGCGGCCCGCCAGACGTTCTGCGCCGGCGCGGCGATGTCGACGGCGGAGCCGCTGCAGCTGCCCCGCCACTTGGCGCCGCGGATGTCGACCCCGGCCACCGCGATGCACTCGCCGAACCGGGCCGGCCAGACCACGGTCTTGACGCAGTTGCCGGCGGCCGCGAGCACGATGACGTCGGCGCGTACCGCCCGGCGCAGCGCCCGCTGCATGCTGAACGAGAAGATCCCGCCCAGGCTCATGGTGATCACGTGTGCGCCGTGCTCGACGGCCCAGTCGACCGCCTCGGCGACGGTGCCGAGCGTGAGCTGCACGACGCTGTTGATCGCCCGGATCGGCATGTGCGAGGCGGCGGGGGCGCTGCCGGTGACCCGTCCCGGCGGGCCGGACACGACGACGCTGGCGGTGCCGGTGCCGTGTCCGGGGTTCTGCCCGGTGAGCGGGTCGGTCGGATCGGTGTCGTCGGAGAGCACGTCGAATCCGGGCACCGTGGTGATGCCGGTGAGTTCGGGATGCCCGATGACGCCGGTGTCGGGCTGCGCGACGACGATGTTGCGGCCCCGGGACGGTCGCTGGTTCGTCTCGGAGAAGGCCCACGCGGCGGGAACCGTGATGCTGTCGATCGCCCAGCCGTCCGGCAGCGCCGGCTCGCTGTCGGCGAAGCAGCCCAGCGGGAAACCGGAGACGTCTTCGGGTACGAAGTCCTGGCTGGCGCTCGCCTCGGGGAACAGGTCGGTGGGCAGGTCGGGTTCGGCGCTCTCCAGGTCGAACGCCTCGGTGAACCGGTGTGCGGCCGCGAACGGCGCACCACCGGAGTCGACGGTGAACGCCCGGCCGGGGAACCGCACGACGACCAGATGGGGGTCGAGCGCCGAGAACGGCCGCACGGTGGCGCCGATCGGCTCGACCACCGCGGCGATCTCCGCCAGCCGCACGACCGGGTCGTCGGTGGCCTTGAGCAGCAGCAGGAACCGGGCGGGCGGCGCCTCGGCGCCCTCGTGCAGCGTCGCGGTGGCGGCCCGCACGGCCGCCTCCAGCTGTGTCATCGACCCGGCCCTCCTCCGTCCGCGTTTCGTCTGTGGCGACGGACGTTAGGCGGTCCGCGTCACCGGGGCGTTGCCGGTCATGACGGCGTCGGCGTGACCAGCCGCAGCAGCTCCTGAACCATCTGGGTGATCGCGGTGACGCCCGGCGCCGCGCCCGCGACGGCGTTGAGCATCAGCCGGACCCGGCCGGGCCGGGCGTTGCCGCTGCGGACCTCCTCGGCCACCTCGTCGACGGCCTCGCGGGCAGCCGGCGGGTCGGCGATCCAGGCCGCGTACCGGTCGACGAGCTCGCGCAGTTCGGCGATCCGCCGGTCCAGGTCGTCGAGCCCGGCGGCGGGCGGGCCGCCGTACGCGTGGCTGATGTGCCCCTGGGCGTGCTGCCCGACGGCGCCGATGTTCTGGTTGCCGCCGCTGAAGTGGATGTCTCCCATGGTCGTCTCCTATTTCGCGTTGCCGCGGCCGGATCCGGCCGCGCGGTTCGCCGCGACGTCGCCACGCGCGTGCTGGCCGATCGCGCCGATGTTCTGGCTGCCGCCGCTGATGTGGACGGAGTGGTCGTTGTTCTGGATCTGCTTGACCTTGTCGGTCTGATAGCCGCGCCGCTCCAGGAGCTCGGTCAGCGCGTCGGCGATCCGCTGCTGCACGATCTGGACGTACATGTCGCCGTCCTGGGCCATGAAGTGGCTGTGGATGGCGTCGCCGGAGGCCTGCTCGCGGATGCTCGTGGCGGTGCCGTAGTCGGTCAGGATCCGCTCGGCGATCCGGCGCCGGTGCTCCCGGTTGAGGCGCTCGGTGGCGGCGGCGTCCCGGAACGCGGCCACCAGCCGGAACGGCGCCCCGAGCATCGCCGGCAGCCCGCGTCGCGCGGTGTCGCCCGCGACGGCGGTCAGGCGCTCGACGAGCGTGTGGAGCCGGATCTGGTCGACGTCGTAGTACTCGGCCTTCAACGGCGGCAGCACGTACGCCGCGCTCTCGAGGTAGAGCACGCCGGGCAGGGCGACCACCCGGGTGCAGGTGGTGACCACCAGCTGGCCGTGCCAGCTGCTGAACTCCACACACAGATAGGGCCGCACGATGCCGGTCGGCTTGTCGATCATCTGCCACAGCAGGGCCTGCGGCGCGTGCGTCCGCGGCCGGCGCCGCGGATCCGGCAGCAGGTCGGGGAACTGGGCGACGTTGTAGCCGTTGACGTAGAGGCGGGTGTCCACCCGCATGTGCGGCTGGGACAGCGAGCGCAACGACCGGGTCAGCTCCTCGACGACCTCACCGGAGCGCAGCGGGCTCGGCTTCCGGTCGTCGGCCGGGATCAGCGGCACCGTGAAGGAGCCGTCGCCGACCAGGACGCCGCAGCCCACGAACGGGTCGAAGGCGGGGAAAACGATGACGTTGCCGTCGTTGGCCCGCCGCAGTTCGTCCAGGACGGCCTCGCTGCCGGCCGGCGCCGCCAGCGCGTCCGGCCGGCCGCCCCACTGCAGGAAGCGGCCCAGGGTGCCGAGGCGGGTCCACGCCTCGGCGGCGACCGCGGCCACCGTGCCGAGGGCCAGCACGGCGGCGGCGAGGATCAGCCCGCTGGTGGCCGGCCACCACACGCCGGCGAGCACCATCGCCGCGCCGAGAACCACGGTCAGCGCGGCGTCGCGCCACAGCTCGCGGCGTTCGGCCACCAGCGCGTGGCGGGCCACGACCGACAGATCGACACCGTACGACGGGCAGACGGCGCGGTGCGTCTCGCGTACGGTCGCGTCCAGAACCGCCGAGCGGAACCCGCGATCGAGGTGGACGGCCGCGGACAGGTAGCGGGTCGTCTCGGTCCGGGCGGAGCCCGGCTCCGGCGGCGCGGCCGGGACCGGAGCCGGCGTGGCCGGCTCCGGCGCGGTGGTCGAGGTGAAGATCGCGAGGACGTCGCCGATGCCGATGCGGTCGCCGTCGCGCAGCTGCCGGTTCCCGGAGAGCCGGGTGCCGTTGACGAACGTTCCGTTCGCGGAGCCGGCGTCGCGCAGCCACACCCGGCCGCCGGTCGCCCAGACGATCGCGTGCCGTCTGCTGACCAGTGCGGACTCCAGGCGTACGGCGCCGCCGCGGCCGATCACCGCCTCCGGCGCGGGCAGCGGGAACATCGCCCCGTACAGTGCCGGCGGTTGCTCGACCCGCAACGACCCGAGCCAGGCGGTGCCGGCCGGCGGCACCGCGGCGCCGGCCTCCGCGAAGGATTCGATCATCGCCGGCTCCGCCTCACGGGATCCGGCGGGCCGAGGCTCGTCCGGTCAGTTCCCATTCGCCCTGGTCGTGGAAGCGCTGGCGGAACCGGATCCCGGCGTTGTTGGCGTCCAGCAGCTCCTGCTGGGAGTACTGGACGACCAGGCTGCCGATCTTGTCGTCCATGTTGCCGAGCCCGGCCAGCCACTCCCAGACGCTCACGTCGTCGCGGACAGCGGCCTCCACGGTGTCGCCGATCTCGCGGGTCATCTTCTCGATCTCCTCGTCGGTCGGCTCCTGGTGCCCGAAGCCGAGCGTCGGGATCAGGGCGTCGAGCGCGCGCTGCACGGCGCGGTTCAGCGCCCGGTGCCCGGCGGCGATCGCGGAGGCCGGCGTGTTGTCCTCCTCCATCAGCACCGCGACCATGCCGATCACCCCGCTGACGTCGGTGATCTCGCCGAGCGGTTGCTCCAGGGGGATGGGGCGCAGCCGGGTCCGGTACTGCCCGAGCGCCATCGGCACGATGATGATCTCGCCGTCGTCCACGTCGTGGTTGGGCAGGTCGCCCTGGTTGCCGGGCGTGGCGACGACGGTCGCGCGCCCCTGCAGGCGCAGCTCCCGGCTGACCGACGCGGTCGCGCCGTCGATCTTGAAGAAGACCGTCCACAGGTACGGCTCGGCGCTGCCCGGTCCGTCGCTCTCGTCGATGCAGCGCACCGTGGTGAGGTGAATTCTGGCGTTGGCGTCGGTCACGACTCCTCCTGGCTTTCCGGCGGGGCTCCGCAACCCCGTGCTGCGGTGCCGTCACTGGGTAAGGCGTGCCATCGGTGCCGTCCGGTGTGCCGCGCGATGGCACAGGCCGGTGTCCTGTGCGCGACAGCGCGGCGGAGGCGTCCGCGCCGGAGTGACAGACTGGCCGCATGGCCGGGCTGGGCGCTTGCGTCCCGGGGTTCGTCGGCCGTTCGACCGAACTCCGGCTGCTGGACCGGATCCTCGACGCCGCCGCCGACGGCGTCGGCTGCGTCGTGTCCGTCACCGGCGTCGCCGGCATCGGCAAGTCCTGGTTCTGCGGCGAGGCCGTGCACCGGGCCCGGGACCACGGCTTCGCGACGGTACGCGCCGGGTGCTGGCCCGGCGGCGGCGCGCCCCCGCTCTGGCCGTGGCACGAGGTGCTGCGGGAGCTGATCGGCGAGGACGCCGCCGGGCTGCTGGTGGACGACGGTGGCGGAGCCGCCGTGGACCCCGAGCGGTTCAGCCGGTTCGTCGCGGTCCGCGCCGCGATCGCGCGGGCCTGCGAGCGCCGCCCGGCGCTCGTGGTCATCGACGACCTGCACGACGCGGATCCGGGCGCGGTGCTGCTCAGCCAGTTCATCGGCCGCCAGGCCGCCGCCATCCCGCTGGTCCTGGTCGTGTCCCGGCGCACCGGCGACGGCCACGACCGGTACGAACCCGCCGCCGACGACCACGCCACGGCGGTGGAGCTGCACGGATTCGACCGGGCCGAGACTGCCGCCTTCCTCGGCGGGCTCGGCCATCCGATCACCGACGAGCACCTGCTGACCGTGCTGGTCCGGCTCACCGGCGGCCATCCGCTGCACCTGCAGCAGGTCGCCGCCTCCGGCTGCCTGGACGGTGCGGCGGAGCTCGGCTTCGGCCCGCTGGCCGAGGCGATCCGCTCCGCGGTCGAGGCGGTCTCACCGGGCGCGCGGGGCCGGCTCGCGTACGCGTCGGTTCTCGGCAGCGAGCCCACCTGCGCGGATGCCGCGGCGACCGCCGGGGTCGCCGCCGAGGTCATGCGGGCCGCGATCGGCGAGGCGGCGGTGGCCGGGCTCACCACGGTGCTGCCCGGCGGCCGGTACTGCTACGCGCACGCGCTGGTCCGCGAGGCTTTCGAACGGCTGCTGACCCCGGCCGAGCTTGCCACCGCGCACGCCCGCGCGGCCGCCGTCCTCGCGTCCCGGATCGCCGGGGACAGCGACGGCTGGCGCCGGCTGGCCCGGTACGCCCATCACTGCCTGGCCGCGGCCACCCGCTCCGTGCAGGACGCCGCCACCGCCGTGGACGCGTGCCGCACCGCCGCCCGGGCGATGGTCGCCGGGTTCGCCTACGAGCAGGCGGCGAGCCTGCTCGCGGCCGCCGTCGCCACCGACGAGCAGATGCTGTCGGCGCCGACCCCGGCGGTGCTGCTGACCGAGTGGGCCGAAGCGGTGCTGCGGTGCGGCCGGCTCGCCGAGGCACGCGACCTGTTCGACCGTGCGGTCACCGCCGCCGAACGCGAGGGCGACCTGGTGCTGTTCGCCCGCGCCGGGCTGGGGCTCGGCGGCGTCTGGGTGAACGAGCACCGCACGACGGTGGCCTGGGAACGCATGGCCGGCCTGCAACAGCGGGCCCTGGACGGTCTCGGCCCGGGCCAGGAGGTGCTGCGGCAACGGCTCCGGATGCGGCTCGCGGTGGAGCGGCTCTACCGTCATCGCGGCACCGTCGCGTCGGTCCGCGCGGCGCTCGCCGAGACGCGCCGGCTCGGCGACGGGCAGGCGCTCGCCGAAGGACTGTCGCTGTGCCACCACGCGCTGCTGACCGCCGAGCACACCCGGGAACGCCTGCCGCTGGCCGAGGAGCTGATCGCGGTGGCCGCCACGGCCGGCGACGGGCTGCTGGCGCTGCTCGGGCTCTGCTGGCGTACCGTCGACCTCTTCCAGCTCGGTGACCCCCGGGCGGCGGCGTCGCTGACCGAGCTCACCGAGCGGATCGACGCCCTGGGCTGCCTGAGCGTGCGGTACATCGCCGAGTGCATGACCGTCATGACGCTCCTGCGGGCCGGGCGCCTCGGCGAGGCGGAGAGGTGCGCGCACGCCTGCCTGGAGCTGGGTGTCCGGGTCGGGGACGCGGACGCGCACGCCTTCTTCGGCACCCACCTGACGATGATCCGCTGGTTGCAGGGGCGCGAGGCGGAGGTGCTGGCGGCGATCAGCGACCTGACCGACTCGCCGACGCTCAACCCGGCCGAGTTCGGGTTCCGGGCGACCGCGGCCCTGCTCAGCGTGCGCAGCGGCAACCCGGAGAGCGCCCGGAACCTGCTCGCCCCGCTCACCGGCGCGGGGCTGGGCAACCTGCCGGACTCCAGCACCTGGCTCGCCGGCATGGCGATCATCGCGCAGACCGCCGCGGCGCTCGGGGACGCCGCCACGGCTCGGGAGGCGTACGGGCTGCTGGCGCCGTACGCCGACCTGCCGATCGTCCCGTCGCTCGCGGTGACCTGCATGGGCTCGGCGCACCGCCCGCTGGGCCTGGCCGCCGGCGCCTTCGGCGCCGACGATCGCGCGATCGCGCACCTGGAGGCCGCCGTGGCGGCCAACCG